>JAPYWO010000012.1 GCA_028276305.1 Candidatus Thermokryptus sp. | reverse complement strand
AACTGTGAACTGCGATATCAATCTCGCGATTCAAAAGCTCAATTTCAATCTCACGGGTGAAAATCCCTTTATCTCCAATTTTTGAAAGTGGCGAATCAAGAATTTTATCTCCTTTGGTCTTTATCACTTTGACTTCAAATTCAACATCGGGAAAAACATCTGAAAGTTTTCTCCTCACAAATTCCGTCTGCCACAGCGCAAGTTTGCTACCCCGTGTTCCAATTCTAACTTTCACAAACTTAAAAAATTTATTTTTATTGACTCAAACCGAATAACTCCCTGACAAATTGAATAAACTTTATCCTTTCCGAGTCGCTTTTCCCATTTGATGACTCTCTGATGCTTACCGTAGGGGTGTGAAGCAGTTTATTAACAAGTGTTTTTGTCAATGCATCTACCTTTTGAAAATCCTCGGGTGAAAATTTATTTTTATACTTTTCAAGTTCGCTTCGCCTTATCTCTTCAAATTTCTCACGGAGAAGTTTTATCGTCGGAGCAACAAGATGCGCCTCATACCATTTTATGAAATTTTTCATCTCCTCATCAATTATCCTTTGAACCTTCGGTATCTCATTTAACCTCCTTTCGTAATTTGACCTCGCTATTGATTCAAGCGAATCAATATCTTCAAGGAAAACATTTTCAATCTCCTTAACCTTCGGGTCAATGTTCCTCGGAACCCCGATATCAATTATCAGAATTGGCTTGTTTTGTCTTCTTGACATTGCGCTTTTGACTTGCTCGTAACTCAAAATGTAACCATCAATCGTTACAGAGCTTATGACTATATCAACTTCACAGAGTTTATTTTCAATTTCATCAAGTTTTATTGCGACGCCGTTAAATTGTTGCGCCAGTTTTTCAGCCCTTTCAAAAGTTCTATTTGCTATTAAAATTTCGCTCATCCCACGGGAGATGAGATGTTTTGCCGTAAGTTCAGCTGTTTCGCCAGCGCCTATCAACATCGCTTTTTTCTTTGAAAGATTGGCGAATATCTTCTCAGCAAGTTCAACCGCTGCGTAACTAACCGAAACCGCTCCCTCGCTTATTGCCGTCTCACTTTTTGCTCTTTTCCCAGTCCTAAAAGCAGTATGAAAAACCTCATGCAAAAGCGTTCCAACAACTCCACAACCAACAGCAACTTCATATGCGTCCTTGACCTGACCAAGTATCTGAACATCACCGATTAACATTGAATCAATCCCGGTGCTAACCTCAAGCAGATGCCTTAACGCATCATATGAACGCATCACATAAAAATGCGAACGAGTGACAACCCCATCAGCATCTTTTCTCTTGATCAAGTAGTCAATTACATCCTCTGGCTTAACGAGTTCATCTTTTAAAACCCCGTAAAGTTCTGTCCTGTTGCAAGTTGACAGCAAAACCCCCTCCTTTAAAAATCGTTGAACCAAATCGGGCAGGACCTCTTTCGTCTCATCAAGTGTGTAATAAAGTTTCTCCCTTACTTCAACGCTCGCCGTTTTATGATTCAAACCAACAAGTAATAAATCCATATCAACAATCGCTTAAATTATCAATAAAACCTATGAAAGCCCGACAAGGAATTCGCAAAAGCCATCAATATAAACACAAGGATGAAACCAATTATTGACATCACCGCCACTCTCTTACCTGTTAAATTCGCAACACCTCTCACACCGAGCCCCACAGCATAGATAAGCCAGATTATGAATGTCCCTATAAGTTTTGCGTCCGCATACGAAAAATTCTTAAACGCTTTCGGTAACCAAATGAAACCAAAAATTATCACAAATGTCAAAGCCACAAAACCAACCAGGGTTGATTTATGAAGCATTGATTCAATCGTCTCAAGGTTTGGAAGATTTTTATAAACTGTGTCAAATGTTTTCGTCCTCAATTTGTGATAAAGCATTATATAAAGCAATCCATATATCGCCGATAAAGCAAACGCTGAATATCCCACAAGAGCAAAAGTTACATGGAAAGCAAGCAATTCATTCTTCAAAACATCATATTCAAAACCATAGATATCCCTTGAAAAAAGCGATGCAACAAGGACGAGCAGGGACGAAATCACAAGGGCGAAAAAACCAGTGTTTTTAATTTTCGTAAGGTATTCAATCACGATATAAGCAAGAGCAAGCGAAAAGCCAAGCACGCATAAAAGCTCAAAAACAGATGTCACAGGCGGATGGTTTAATTCAGCGGTTCTGAGGATAAGATAAACGAAGTGGAAAACTAAGGTAAAGACGAGAAATTTCGTTTTATATTTTTTCGCAAATAAATCATCCTTGAAGAAGGCACGACCGTAAAGCCAACTCGTTGCTATGTAAAGCAAAGGCAACGCAACCTTAAAAATCTTCAAAATGACAAACATTAAAATCAACCTCTCGCGGAGTTTATTGTATCAAAGCACAAAAAATTTAATAATTTCAAAATTTGTATCCAATTTTTCTCAAAAATTCCTTTCGCTTCTTTATATCCTCCTCGCCTTCTACTCCCTTCGTTTTGACACCATCTATTACACCGAGTATTCCACGACCCTGCTCTGTTTCTGCAATTATAACCTCAACCGGGTTAGCAGTTGCACAAAAGATTCTGCAAACTTCGGGAACCATTTTGATAGTGTTAAGTATGTTTATGGGATAGCCATTATCCATGAAAATTATAAATGAATGCCCAGCGGAGAGATTTAAAGCGTTTTTCTTCGCAAGTTCAATCATCGCTTCATCATTTCCAGCCCATCTCACAAGCGCTGGACCTGAGGACTCGCAAAACGCTATACCGAATTTCATATGCGGTTGAGTTGTTACTATCGCCTCGTATAAATCTTCAACTGTTTTTATGAAATGCGACTGCCCGAGGATGAAATTGATGTTGTCTGGCTTCTCAATTTTTACAATTTTTAACTCCATAATTTACCTCCTGGATTTATTTTAAAAGTCCAAGTTGTGCCATGCTTGTGAATTTATCCCCAGCTATTATGATATGGTCAAGAAGTTTTATGCCTATTATCTCGCCAGCCTGGTAAATCTGCTTTGTCACTTCAATATCCGCGCGACTTGGCTCGGGATTTCCACTTGGATGATTATGAACGAGAATAACACTTGCACTGAGCTCATCAATCGCTGGCTTAAATACCTCACGGGGATGAATTATGCTTGAGTTCAAATTACCCTCGGAGATAACAACATCCCTTATGATGCGATTAGCAGTGTTAAGTAGAACAACTATCAAAATCTCTTTATTTAAATCAGAAAGTCGCGGTGCAAATATCCTTACGATGTCTTCAGGGCTGGTTATCTGATGGCGTTGTGAAAAGGGCTCGGACTGAATCCTTCGGGATAGCTCAAACGCAGCAGCAACTGTCACCGCTTTTTTTAACCCTATACCTTTGTATTTCCTGAGATCACCAAGCCCTTTACGAGCCAGTTCCCTTAAACCACCAGCATCAGCCAGAATTTTATTCGCAAGGTCAATGGCGGAAATTTTCCTCGTCCCTGAACCGATCAAAATAGCAAGAAGCTCAGCATTTGAAACCGCTTGCGGTCCGTACTTTATGAATTTCTCCCTCGGTCTCGTCTCAGGCGGAAGGTCCTTAACCCTGACCCTATACTCCGAATCCAACTCATAACTTACTTTTTTATCGTCCATTGAGTTAACCTCCGTATTAAATTATCCTTAAAAACAAGAATCGCAATTGACCTGTTGACGCGCCCATTTTCAAACACAATATCCCTGCCTATGCCGAAAAATTCCGCTTTCTTAATCGCATTATAAACCTCGCCGGGTGTTAACATCCCCGATTTTATCACTTCCAAAATAAATCTCGCCGTATCGTAGCCGTAAACTGCAAATTCATCCGGTTCAATTCCATATCTATCTTTGAAAAACCTCACGAAATTTTTATATCCTTGCGACTCAAGGTCAATTTTCCAACCAGCAGTGAATATAACCCCATCAGCGTATCTCCTATTCAAGTAAAGTTCATTAAAATTATTCCAGATATCGTTGCCCAAAATTTTAACATTCATATCGTGGTAAAAGACCTGCGAGGTGATTATACCGATGAAGTCGGAATTTAAAATTGGAGCAAAAAGCCCGACCATATCCAAAGGAACTTTAGATGAATCAAGAACTGCTTTCATCTCCCTAAAATAACTACGAAGGTCTGTTTCATCAGGATTGTAAAAACGAATTTTCATCACTTGAGCTGAACCCAACTTCACCTCATCAACAAAGGCATCAACGAACGGTTTTATTTTTTTATCGTTTGGCGCAAGGACAAAGAAGTATTTCAACCCAAGCGAAAAAACCGCAAACTGTGCTATTGCCCTTGCCCTCGTCGTAAGATCGGAATTCAACTGAAAGATGTAATCGCTTAAATCAGCTAACCCATCCGATGTGGCTGTCGGTGAAATCAAAGGTATTTTTAAATCGTTGATGAACCTCGCACAAATTTGAACATCTTCACTGTAAACTGGACCAATTATCGCAGAGACCTCTGGAACTTTCTTAAAAGATAAAACCTTCCTGTCAATATCAAATGAATTATAATACCTGAGTTCAATTCCAACCTTGGGGCTGAAATTCAAATTATGTTGCTCAACGGCAAGTTCAATGCCTTTTAAAATTGATTCACTTAAACTTTGTCGCTCAGGAAGCAAAACACCAATTTTAACCTCTGGACGAACGAGAAGGCGTTCGTAATACGAAATTTTAAACATCAATCTATCATAAAATTCAGTCCCGCGAAAATATCTCAATCTATCCGCAATGAATCTTTTCGCATCTTCATATCTTCCTGAAAGAGCGATTTTATCCGCAACCTTTACAACTATAAGATATTTAACCTCAGTGGATAAGACCTTATCCGCAAGCTTTTGAAGCGTGGTCAAATCAACCGAATCAACAAGTGCAGAGATAACTCTTTTATACTTCGTTGGATCACTTTTTGAAACTTGAATTGACTTATCAATCTCAAGCAAAGCGTCATCTAAATCTCCAAGCTTAAAGTAAATTAGCCCAAGCGTATAATGAGCATCTTCAACATATTCGCTCTCGGGGAACTTTGAAAGGAAATGCCTCAATAAATCACCCGCCTCTGCAAATCTGTTAAGATAACAAAGCGACTTTGAAGCCATAAGATAACTTGCTGTCGTCCGGTGATTTAAACCGAGAGCGATAACGGAATCAAATTTTAAATATGCTTTTAAGAAGTATTCCCTCTCCCCTGAGGTATCAGCTAAATGTCCTCGGGAATTCAAACCAAATTTGAAAAGTTCAACGCCCGCTTTAAAGAGCGAATCGGCGACGGGATTAAAAAAGCTATATCCTTGCGTCAAAACACTTTCCTTAATAATCACGATGAGCAAAAGAAAGCGGATGATTTTAGCCATTTCTTAAAAGTTTGATTTTTTCCTCTATTTTCACGCTTGCTTTAGGGTCAATTTTAATCGCCTCATCAAAAAATTTTCTCGCTTGTTCATCCTCACCGCGATACAAATGAATTAAACCGAGATTTATGAACGAATCAACCAAACCTTTATCAAGTGAGATAGCGCGATTGAAATACTTCTCCGCCTTTTCAATTTCACCGAGTTCAAGTAAAATTTCACCACATGTTTGCCACAGGATTCCATTATTTGGTTCAAGATCAATAGCGGTTTCAATTGCCTCGCGAGCTTGTTTTAACTTTCCCAAATTCCAAAATGATATGCCCAGGAGATAATAAAGCGTATGATTATAGGGCTCTCTTTTTATCCCACGCTTTAGGTAATCAACCGCCTCGTCATAACTTTCGCGCTTTATCAATATCTCGGCAAGCGACTCAACAGCTTTGGGGAAATCCGGGTCAAGGCTTAAAACTTTTTTAAGCTCGGCTTCAGCTTCAAGGTAATCGCCACGGTAATAGTAAGCAAGTCCGAGGTTATAATGAACAGCTGGATATTCAAGATAAGCGAGCTTTGTTAAGAATTTTATCGCTTCGTCAAATTTCTTTGAGCGCAAACAATTCGTCCCAAGCAAAAAAAGCACTTCCTCGTTCCCTGGCTCTATTTGAAGCGCCTTCCTCAAAAGCTTCTCAGCATAACCCTCCTTCCCAAGCTTTGTATAAACATAAGCCAACTCAGAGTACGCATCAACATAACCCGGATACTCGTTTATAATCCTGTGATAAATCTGAAGCGAATGAAGATATTTCCCCGAGTCAAAATACTTCCTCGCTCTCTCAATCATTTTCTTGATTATCCCGTTGGACATTTTCTCATTCCCATTCAATTGTCGCCGGTGGTTTTGTTGTTATATCATAGATAACACGATTTACGCCTTTTACCTCGTTGACGATCCTATTTGAAACCCTCTCAAGCAAATCATACGGCAATCTGAACCAATCCGCTGTCATACCATCTTGACTTGAAACAGCTCTAAGGGCTACCACATACTCATAACTTCTCTCGTCCCCCATAACACCGACTGTTTTAATTGGCAAAAGAACGGCAAACGCTTGCCAAATTTTGTCGTATAAATTTGCTTTCTTTATCTCCTCAATGAAAATTTTATCCGCTTTGCGCAAAATCTCAAGCTTATCTTTTGTCACCTCCCCAACAACTCTAACAGCAAGTCCAGGACCTGGGAAAGGATGACGATTTAAAATTTCATCGCTCAAACCCAATGACTTTCCGATCTTTCTCACCTCATCTTTGAAAAGCTCTCTAAACGGCTCTATCAATTTAAAATTCATACGCTCCGGAAGACCTCCAACATTATGATGCGTTTTTATCTTTGATGAAGGTCCTTTATAACTCGTTGACTCAATGACATCAGGATAAAGCGTTCCCTGTGCAAGAAACTTAACATCACCAAATTTTTTCGCCTCTCTTTCAAATATCTCAATAAATGTCCTCCCAATGATTCGTCTCTTCTCCTCTGGATCAACGATACCTTTCAATCTTTCAAGAAAGACCTCGCTCGCATTTACATAATGAATGTTAACTCCAATTTCCCTAAAATTTTTCAAGACCTCCTCGCCTTCACCCTCACGCATCAAGCCATTATCTATAAAAATAGCGATCAAATTTCCCCCGATGGCTCTCATTAAAAGCAAAGCAAGGACAGTTGAATCAACCCCACCACTTACCGCACAAATGACTTTTTCATCCCCAACAATTTTCCTAATTTCCTCAATCTCTTTCTCAATAAAAAATTCAGCGTTCCACGCACCTTTACAACCGCAAATCCTATACACAAAATTTCTCAAAATCTCATCGCCTCTTTCCGTATGCACGACCTCCGGATGAAATTGAACGCCATAAATTTTTTTATCTTTATTTCTTATAGCACAAATCGGCGAGTTATCGGTCCAAGCTATAACTTCAAACCCGTCTGGCTCCTTTATCAGCGCATCCCCATGGCTCATCCAAACAACGCTTTGTGAATTGAAACCGTAAAATAAATCGTCATCTTTTATAACTCTTAAAATCGCCTTACCGTATTCCCTCCTTGCAAACTTATCAACGACTCCACCGAGCTTATATGCTATCAATTGAAGTCCATAGCAAATCCCAAGCACTGGAATTCCAAGTTCAAACAATTTTTCATCAACTTGGGGTGCGCCATCTTCGTAAACGCTTGAGGGTCCTCCTGATAAAATTATCCCTTTCGGCTTCAACTTTAAAATTTCATCAATTGGGAAATCAAACCTTTGAATCTCCGAAAAGACACCAAGTTCTCTTATCCTTCTGGCTATAAGTTGAGTGTACTGCGAGCCAAAATCAAGTACAAGTATGAATTCACTCGGTTTCATGATTGAGAAAAATTTTTGATGAGTTTATGATAAATATAAGAAAAAAATCGCAATATTTTCCACTGCCTATTCTTCAACTTCAGAAGCCCAATTCATAATCAAAACGGTCGCCGAGATCAAAATACCAGGCAGGATTGGAAGCCACCAAGTTGAAAGCAAACTCTTTTCCGCTTCACTTATCATATTCCCCCAAGTTGGAGTTGGAGGTTGAACTCCAAAGCCAATGAAGCTTAAAATTGATTCCGTCAGGATCAGATCACCAACAAGCAAGGGAATATTTACAAGGGCTGGCAATACAGCGTTGGGTAAAATGTGCTTCAATGCAATTCTAAGTTCTGGGAAACCAACCGATTCAAGAGCAAGGACGAACTCCATGTTTTTTAACTTCAAAAATTCCGCTCTTATAAACCTCGCTATCCCCATCCAACTTAACAAACCCAAAATTAAAATAAGAGAGAAAATTGTTTGCCTTTGACTTAGCGAAACAACCACAAGCACAAGAAATAATTTCGGGAAAGCAAGAAATACATCCGTAATTCTCATCAAAATTTTATCAGCTATCCCGCCGAAATAACCAGCAAAAACCCCAACGATCAACCCGACAAAAAGGGCAATAAAGGAAGCAATGATGCCAATTAAAAGTGATATTTTGCCCCCATAAATTGTTCTACTTAACACATCTCGTCCCAGATTATCTGTCCCGAATACAAAAATAAGCGACCTAACATTTTTCAAATCCTCAAGTTTAACCCTGCCACGCGAAAATCTCTGTGTGTAATAAACGAATTCGCTTTCCTTAACATATTCAAAAGCGATGACTTTCCTGCCGTCTTTCAAATTTATCTCATAAACTCTCGTCAAAGGCGGTAATGATGAAAGGTTTTGCCTGTCAAGCGACATTATCGGATCAAACGGCGCTATCAAATCCGCAAAAGCAAGATAGGAGATAACAAAGATTGAAACCAAAAATATCTTCCTTTGCGCCATCATTCCAACCTTATCCTTGGGTCAAAAATTGTGTATAGTATATCCGAGATCAAATTCCCAAGTATGACGATGAAAGAAACAAACAATGTTATCCCAACGGTAAGAGGATAATCCCTTTGAAAAATTGAGTCAATCGCAAGTTTCCCAAGACCTGGAATTGAAAAAATTTCCTCAACGACGACTGAGCCAGCGAGGAAAACAGGCAGGTAAAGACCGAAAAGAGTTACAACGGGAAGCAAAGCGTTCGGCAAAACATGACGATAAAAAATCAGACGCTCTTCAAGACCTTTTGCTTTTGCCATTTTCACATAGGTTTGAGATAAAACCTTTAGCGTATGTGTTCTTACAAACCTTGCAACCGCAGACATAGGTGCTATACCAAGTGTAAATGATGGAAGGAAAATGTGCCAAAACAAATCAAAAATTTTCTCAAGAAAGCTCATCTCACTGAAATTGAAAGAACGAAGCCCAGATGGAGGGAAAAAACCAAGCACATTGCTAAAAACGAGCACAAAAATTATTCCAACCCAAAAAGTCGGAATTGAATATAAAATCAGTAGAAAAGAGCTTACGAGTTTATCAATCGCCTTCCCTTTTTTACGAGCCAATTGAACACCGACGACAATACCTAAACCGAAACTGTAAATAAGTGCTGGAAGCCCGATGATCAAGGTTGAAAGAAAAGCATCAAATATACAATCAATCACTGGCTTGCGATAGATAAAAGAAAACCCAAAATTACCCATTGCGATTTCCTTTATCCAGACGAAAAATTGAACCAAAACAGGTTTATCAAGCCCGTAAGATGATTTTATCCTTGTGATCGCTTCATCGGATAATCTCGGGTTTAAATACAAATCGGAGAAAGAGACCGAAGGCAACACTCTCAAAAGCAAGAAAACAACCGCAGATATGCCGAAGGAAAGAAAAATAGCGTTGAAAATTCGTTTCAAAATTACCCTCATTCTCCCGGCTTCACCTTAATTCCCACTCGTGCAAGTTAAAAAGAAAACTTATGCTGTTCATTTTAACGGTCTCAATTTTTATCCTGTTGCTAATGCCATTTATCCTGACCGGCTCATAAAGAAATGTATAAGGTTGGTCTTCATAAAGTATCTCTTGAATTTCATCCCAAATTTTCTTTGCGCTTGCAAGGTTGTTTAAAACAGCTGCTGAATCATTAAGCTTATCAAAATACGGATTTGAATACGAGACGATATTATGACCTGATTTTATCGCCTCGGTGTGAAACAATGAAGAAAGGTCTGGCTTAGTCGCAATCCTCCAACCTGATAAAACTGCATCAAAATTTCTATCAAGTATATGGCGCATAAATGTGTTAAATTCATAAAGCTGTATTTCCATCTTGACACCGAGCTTCAAAAGGTCATTTTGGATAGCCACTGCAACTTCTCTCCTCGTTTGATTCTCAGCATTGGTTATCAATGTAAATTTAAAATCAACTTTTTTCCCACCTATGACTTTATCAAGGATTCCATCCCCATCGGAATCACGCCAACCAGCTTCGGAAAGAAGCTTCTTAGCCCTTTGAATATCGTATGGATATGGTTTCAACTTCTCGTTATGAGCCCAAAAAGTTGATGGAAATGGAGAAGTACTGCGAACCGCATTACCTTTCAAAATCACATTTATTATCTCGTCAACATTTATCCCGTATGATAGCGCTTGTCTAACCTTTTTATCTGCAAATATCGGATTTTTCTGATTCCAACCAATATATTCATACGCAAGATGCGGATACTTAACAAACTTAAAATTTTTACTCCCCTCATATTTTTCAGCAACAGATGGCGAAACAGAAGGCAAGACATCAATCTCACCATTCAAGAACTGCAAAGTTAAATTTGATTCATTTGGGACGATTTTAACGAAAACCCTTTCTATCTTTGGATAATTTTTATCAAAATATCTTTCATTCTTGACAAGTTCAATCAATTGTCCTCTTTCCCAGCGAGCAACTTTATATGGACCGTTCGTCACAGGATTATGATCAAAGAAACCGTTCTTCCTCCATTCGGAGAAGGGAATCTTTTCATAAATGTGTCGCGGGATTATCCAGACATCGTTTATATCCATAACTTGATATGGGTAAACATAACGATACTTAACAACGAGCGTTGTCTCATTCAATGCTTTTACATCTTCTATATTTCTGACTATGTCCTCAGCGTTTAACCATGCGAGTTCGGGAGAAGTGGCTGCTTTAAAACTATATTCAACATCGTATGCGGTCGTCTTAACACCATCAGTCCAATATACATCATTGCGAAGATAAAAAGTGATTTGAAGAGAGTCCTTAGACCATTCCCATCTTTTCGCAAGAAGTGGTGTAAAGGTTCGGTAATCTTCGTGTTCAACAGCAAGACGAAGGTAAACTCTGTCAAGTATATCTTGGGTGAAAAGCGATGTGCTTAAATATGGGTTAAATGAGTCAATATCAATAGTGCTTCCAATAACTATGTAATTTCTTTTGACTTCCTTTCTACAACCCAATGTGAGGAGCAAGGATAAAACCAAAAAGAACAGGATTTGATTAACGCGCATTTAATCTCTTTTTTATTTATTCAAAGTCATGTTCAAAATATCTGGCTATCCTCTCAATGGGGAAATCATCTGTTTTTAAGGAAGACGCTTTTCGCCTTAGAAGCGTTTCAAGATTTTTGTTGAATTCCTT
>JAPYWO010000011.1 GCA_028276305.1 Candidatus Thermokryptus sp. | reverse complement strand
TTCGTGTTATAGGTCCAGATAAATTTGGCTTAATTTCTTTTGCTCAGGCATTTGCTACTTACTTTTTGCTTGTTGTAAATTATGGCTTTGATCTAAGCGCGACGAGAGAAATATCATCAAATAGAGACGATAAAAAAACACTTGTAAGAATTTACAGTAATGTTTTATTTACGAAAGCATTTTTGTTCACGCTTTGCACTTTGATTTTCACGAGTTCAATTTTCCTTATACCAAAATTTAGGGAAAATATCCTCGTATTTATTGTCTCATATTTAATTGTGGCTGGTTATGTTTTGTTTCCGACATGGCTTTTTCAAGGGCTTGAAAAACTTTATATCACTTCAATTTTTAATTTTATTGTAAAGCTTCTTTTTACAATAGGAATTTTTATTTTTGTAAGGAATAAAAACGATTTTTATCTCGTTCCACTTCTAATGTCTTTGGGTCAAATTTTTGCTGGAACGCTTGCCTTAATGTATAGTTTAAAATTGCTTGATTGGAAAATAAATATGCCCAGGTTAGAAGATATATTTCGTGAATTGAAAAATGGTTTTTCTGTTTTCATTTCACTTGTTTTTATAAATTTTTATACGATATCAAATACATTTATTCTGGGTTTTTTTGCTCCACATGAAAATGTCGGATATTTCGCCTCTGGGAGTAAGCTTGTCTTGGTTTTCCAAACTTTGGTTTTGGCTCCTTTGGCTCAATCTTTATATCCGCATGTGGGGAAAATTTTAAGAAACGATTTGAATAGAGGTATTGAATATATAAAAAAGTTCAGTGTTATCGTAACTGCGCTCACCTTACCCGCAAGTATTTTTTTGCTTATTTTTGCCCCTATCTTAGTGAAGGTTTTTTTAGGAGATCAGTATTTGCCATCAATTAATGTCGTGAGAATTTTATCCTTTTTCCCGTTTATCATTGGTCTTTCAAATCTTTATGGAATTCAAACGACTTTAAACTTGAAAATGGATAAGGATTTTTTAAAAGTGGTTATGGGAGGATCAATTATAAATTTGCTTTTAAATGTGTTGCTTGATTATAAACTTGCGGAAATTGGAAGCTCAGTTTCATGGCTGATAACTGAAATATATATAACGAGCGCTTTTATATTCTTGCTTGAAGCAAAAGGAATAAAAATCATTGACTTTAAATTTTATTCAAGGTTTATAACAGGAGTAGTAAAAAGTCGTGAGATTTAAAATAAATAAAGGAGATTTAATAGTGGATAAAACATTCATAATAGGTGCCGGTTTTACGGGGCTTGGAGTTGGGTTGACTTCTGGCTTTAAAATTTTTGAGGCAAGCGACAGACCAGGTGGAATTTGTGCCTCATATCAAAAAGAAGGTTTCCGTTTTGAAATCGGTGGCGGACACTGGATCTTTGATGGAGATAAATTTATTCTTGACCTCATAAATAAGTTCTCAAAATGCAAAAGATATTTTAGAAAATCAGCTGTATTTTTTACTGGAAATCTTGATCAAACAAAAGAACTAAAATACAAATTTGTTGATTACCCTATACAGAACAATCTTTACGCTTTGGGAAATAAAATAGCCTCCCAGGCTGTAAAGGAGATTTTACTCAATAGCAAAAATACACATATTCCAGATGGTATCACTATGGCAGAATGGTTGAAACTTAATTTTGGTGAAACACTATTTTATATTTTCTTTGCACCTTTTCACGAAAGATATACCGCAGGTTTATATACCGAAATAGCCCCGCAAGACCCATATAAAACACCTTTTGACATAGAAAGTGTTATTGAAGGAGCTATGGGGAATCCTAACAAAGATGTGGGATACAATGTGAGCTTTGCGTATCCAGAAAATGGACTTGATTTTTTAGCTTGGAAAATCGCAAATCTATGTGATATTGAATTTGAAACAAAAGTAGAAAAAATAGATGTTGAGACAAAAACTCTTGTGCTTTCAGATGGTAGAGAATTTGAATATGACGCTTTAATTTCAACTTTACCACTGAATAAACTACTTAAAATAACAGGGATTTCAGATGAGGAGGAGCCTTACACATCGGTTTTAGTATTGAACATGGGAGTTGAACTTGCGGAGAATAAAATCTCAAAACACGGGTTTCACTGGTTATATGTTCCAGATAGTTTATCTGGTTTTCATAGGATAGGGTATTACTCTAATGTAGATCCTATATTTTTGCCTGAAAGTTTAAGGAATCCGGAAAAGTATGGTTCTTTGTATATAGAATTTGTTTTTAGGGGTGGAGAGAAACAATCAGATGAAGATTTGAAAGCAATGATTAAAAAGACGGAAGATGAGCTGAAAGAGTATGGATTTATAAAGAAGGTTTTGGTTGCGGACCCGACATGGATTGAGGTTGCCTATACATGGAAAAAACCGGGTAGCGGATGGGTTGAGAATTCTTTAAGTAAGCTTGCGGAAAAAGATATATTTTCAGTAGGTAGGTACGGGAGGTGGAATTTTCAGGGAATAGCAGAAAGCTTGAAAGAGGGAATTTTTGTTGGTTCTGTATTAACAGTAAAAGATAAAGTTTATTCAGAAAGATTATGAACGGAGAAAATATGAATAAGGAAAACAAAAAAGAAACAGTTTGTGCAGTAGTTGTAACATATAACAGGAAAAATCTTCTTTTAGAATGTCTTGAAGCGATAAGGAGACAGACGAGACCTGTTGATGGGATTTATATTATAGATAATGCATCTGATGACGGAACCCCAGAGCTTTTAAAGGAAAATGGGTATATTCCTGAATTGCCGCCTTTCAATATCTCAGCGCCTTATGAGATTGAACACAAAATAAGCAATTTGGTTGATGGGAACCATATCAGTGTATTTTATGTCCGAATGCATGAAAATACAGGTGGAGCAGGTGGATTTTACGAAGGAGTCAAAAGAGGATATGAGAGAGGATATGACTGGTTATGGTTGATGGATGATGATGGCTTGCCTGAGAAGGATTGTTTAATGAAACAGATGCCAAATAGAAAAGATATAGTAACTGGGCCATATATTGTAGAATCTAAAACTATGCGACCAGTTTATGGTAAGGCCTATAATAGATATAGAAAATTTCCATATAACAGTAGTATATATTTATTTCGTAAATTATTTCCAGTAACAATAGCATTTAATGGTTTTCTTATTAACAAAGAAATTATTAATGAAGTTGGCTTTCCGGAATCAGCCCTTTTTTATATGGGAGATGATGTTGAATATTGTATTAGAATTATTAAAAGGGGCTTTGAAATTGCTGTAAGAGAAGATGCCATTTTTTATCATCCCACTGGTAAAGAATACAGGTATTTAGGTGATTTAAGGGTGTATTTTATTATACGAAATCGTATATATACAATAGTAAAACATTATGGATTCAGTGTTAAACTGGTGATAAATTTAGTGAAGTTTTTATATTTAATGTTTAAAGGGCAAATAAAGTTAAAAGTATTTTTTCTAGCATTTAAGGACGGATTTTCTTTTAGAATGAGACATCCCAAAGAAGTTGAAGGTATTTTATGATTTGGAAAATTTATCAGTTTTACTGCTTCTTCTATTACATTGTTAAACGCATATTAGGTATAAATCTTAAGGGAATTGGAGTTTTGTCTGATTTTATAGAGAAACCAAAATTATTCACTTTCAAAAAAGCCATATTTTATTTTAATCCTTCATGTAGTCGTAATTATTGCCTTCTTCCAGAGGGTGTGCCTAACGAGCCAGAGACACATATGTTTTTAGAAAGAGTAATTAAAGTTTTTCCTAAACAGAATATATTATTTATAGATATTGGTGCATCTGTTGGTGAATTTGTAATCCCTTTAGGAAAACTTGATAAGATAAAACATATTTATGCTTTTGAACCTAATGAAGAAGCCGCAAAATCAATAATGATTTCAGCGCTTATGAATAATCTTGATGATAAAATAAGAGTTTCTACATACGCCATTGGTTCATATGACGGAGATGGTTTTTTTTATTTAAATACCAGTAGTCCTACTGGAAGTAAACTAGTTGCTTATTCTCAGCAAGCTATCAAAGTAAAAGTACGTAAAATAGATTCTATATTTTAAGAAACTGTTTGTGATGTTATAATTAAAATTGATATAGAGGGAGGGGGAATTAGAAGCGTTAAAAGGAGCAAAGGAATTTATATTGCGTAATAATCCTTTGATAATATTTGAATACAATGAGATTACTAAATCTGTTTTTAAATTAGATAAGGTATATGATATTTTACCTAAAAACCAATGGCATTTATTTAGATTGCGTAAAGACGGCTTTCTTGATCAAATTTTCGACAATACTTGGAATATTGTGGCTGTTAATGAAAATTCAATTTTTTATAAAATATGCATGCAAATGATAAAATAAAAAAAGTATTGTTCTTTGGTTCATCAAGGGGTATTGGTCTAACTTACCATTTAGCTGTGGCATCCAAGTATTTTTCAAAATTAGAGGGAATTGATTTCACATTAATTAGTGGTAACAGAGAGCAATTTCCTGGGCTTTTTGATATTGTAAAACAGAGCAATGTAAAACACATTACAATTGAAGGAATAGATGAAAAAAATAACTTTTTTAAGAGAATTGGAAAATTTTTAAAATTAGTTAAAACAAATCATTATGATATAATTCATTGCCAAACAAATACACATTTACTTTACGCTATTGTTTCTCATATTTTTTTCGGGTCTAAAGTTATATATAGTGTAAATAGTTATAATCATGGAAGTAATAAATTTGTAATATTTATTACCTCATTGATAATGAGCATTGTTTTTAAACTTTTCAAAGTAAATGTGATTACTCTAAGCAGTTCAACTAAAAAACATTTTGAAAAATATTTGGTGAAATCATCTTTAATACCTCTGGGCTTTGAACCAAAAATAAAAGAAAGATCCTATGATTTTATAAATTTTAACATTATTTATGTTGCTAAATTTCATCCGCATAAAAGACATGCTTGGCTTATATCTGCACTTAAAGAAATTTTGAGGGAATATAAAGATATCAATTTAATATTACCCGGTGATGGAAAGAAGCTTGATTTCTGCAAAAATCTTGCTAAAAAATACGAAATTTATGATAGAGTTATATTTCCGGGATGGATAGAAAGAGAGCAATTATATAACTTGTACTTGAAATCTCATGTTGCAATTGTAATATCAAAAAGTGAAACTTTTGGTCACACGATAGTTGAACCAATGTTTTTTGGTTTGCCTGTTATTTCCACACCAGTTGGTATTGCGGTTGATATAATCAAAGATGGAATTAATGGTTTTATTGTAAGTCATGGGGATTTGAATAAAATAGCTGAAAAAGTGATTTGGCTTTATCATAATAGGGAAAAGATAAAAGAACTTGGTCAAAATGCTTTAAAATCGTCCTTAGAAATGCTAAGCTGGGAGGAAATTGCAAATTTGTATAGAAATTATGTGATAAATTTATAGCCAGATGAGAGAACTTAATCCATATTACTATATTTTGATTTTAATTTTAAGTGGACTAGTTTCGTATTTGATTTATTCATCTCAATACACTATCTTGTATCTTATATTTTTGATAATGCTATTTTTTATTATGATGATTGTAGATTTTAGATTTTTAGTTTACTATTATATGTTATTTGGTGCATTGACAGACCCAGGCTTAGCAAAATTGTGGGGGATAAGTGTAAATTGGTTAAGGAATACCTTTCTCGTGGGTTTATACTCGTTATATTTATTCTTTTTCTTAAAGAGATTTAATGTTTATAAAAAAGATGAAAATTTTAAAATATTTATTTATGGCGTTATACCATTTCTTCTTTATATTTCAACAACAATTTTTTGGTCAGTTTCTCCAGCTGATTCTCTAAGATACATACCAAAGTATATTTTAAGTATTTTATTAGGTTTAATTGTGCTGTTAGATGAACAATTGGATGTTAAGAAAAGTATAAAGTTTATATTTTATGGTGCATTTATTTTTATAATCACATCTATATTTGCAGAGTATTTATCTGATAAAGGAATATTTGGTAGAGCAAGCGAATATTTTGAAGGTTTCTCAGGAAGACATCAATCTAAATACTATATTGTGTTTATAATTGTTTTCTTTTTATCGGGATTGATTACCAGATATTTTAAAAGGTCCTTCATTACTCTTTTGGGTATAGCAATTAGTTTTATTATTTTGATTTTAATCCTTCAAAGAGGTGCCTTTTTAGCATTAATTTTAAGTTTTGTTTTTATTAGCATATTCATGATTCGCCGTTTTTCAGTAAGATCAGCGGTTTTGTCCTTAATTTTAATTGTGGGTATTTCAATAGCTATTTACATACTTTTTAAAAGACCTGAATTTCAAGAATACACCTTCGTTTCCCAAAGGTATGGATTGGAAGACTTTTTAAACTTTATATCAAGGGGTGATTTTCAATCGGCTATTAATATAATCGCTTTCAAAGGTCGTCTTGAAATGTGGGAGGGAAGCTTAGAGATGTTTAAAAATAAACTTTTTGGTCAAGGTTTAGCTACAACAGCTGTTGAAATGGAGGAAGTTGTGGGTCAATATCTTGAATTGCACAATGATTTTCTTCAATTTTTGATAGAAGGGGGATATGTTGGCTTTATTTTATATGTAATTATGTGGTATAATTTGTTTAGGTTGAGTTGGAGGTTTAGAAAAACTACGGATAAAACACTTAAATTTTTAGCGTTGACAATAGGAGCATATACAGCTGGTTTATTTGGGTGGTCATTTTTTGACCATAATTTAAATTATGCAAATATGAATTTATCATTTTTATTTATCCTAATTTCCTTGTTGATTAAAAGAGATTTTGAACTTAGAAATGCAAAAAAATAGGTTATTAATTATCGGTTCATTTCCCCCTCCTTACCATGGGAGCGCGATATATCTTGATAAGTTGAGAAAGAAACTTATTAAAGGAAAAGATTTGGATGTATTTGTTGTCGACACATCAGATAAAAGAGATGATTTAACCAACTTGGGTAGATTTGACTTTGCAAATGTATATGCTGGCTTGAGGTCATTGTTTAAATTGATTTATTATCTAATATTTGTTAGACCTGATGTTGTCTACATCTCAATATCTCAAAATTATTGGGCTTATTTTCGCGATGGTTTATTTATTTTAATTTCAAGTGTTTTTAAAGCCAAAATTCTTATTCACCTGCATGGTTCATATTTCCTGAAGTTTTACGGGAAATCATCTTGGTTGTATCAAAAGTTCATAGATTTGACAATGAAGCGGGTTGACGGAGCTATAGTTTTAGGGGAAAAGCTAAAATATATATTTGAGAAGTGGTTATCCACCGATAAAATTTTTGTCTTACCGAATTTTATAGAGTGGAAATTTAACGAAGATAAAAATTATAGCACGAAGAATGATGCGTCAGTTGTTATGATAACTTACCTGGGAAATTTGCTAGAATCAAAAGGTATATTTGATTTACTTGAGGCAATAAAGATTGTGAAGGAAAATGCGAGGAATAAATTTATTGTTAATATTGCTGGTAAATTTAGTAAAGATTCTTCAACGGGTTTGAGCTTGAGAGAACATGAAATTAGATTTGGTAATTACTTGAAAGAACTTAACGATGTGGTGAATTATATTGGTGAAATAAGGGAAGAAAAAGATAAATTTGAGCTCTTGAAGAATACAGATATTTTCGTTTTTCCAAGTTGGTATCCGGTTGAAGGACAACCACTTGTAATTCTTGAGGCGATGTCGTGTGGTTGTCCTGTTATATCAACTAAAGATGTTGGGGTGATTGATGAGACAGTTATTGATGGAATTAATGGATTACTTGTAGAAAAAAGGAATATTAGGCAACTTGCGGATGCTATATTAAAATTAATTCAAGATAGGGGATTGAGAATGAAGATGGGGGAAGAATCCAAGAAGAGGTTTTGTGAATTATATACTCTGGAAAAACACATTAAAAAATTTAAGGAAATTTTGAAAGAATTATGAAAAAAAGTGATTGCTCAATATATTCCACCATGCTATAATAAAGCATGGGGGGTGTGAAGATGAATTTAGTAGAACTCGTCCAAGTTACCTCTTCCGAAGAGGAAGCAGATGACTGCTGTCCCTATTAGGCAGTGCATATTCAAACATATTCAAATTTGTTTCAAAGGATGACGAATTTTAAGTGGAGAAGTAGAGATGGACGAGAGTTATTTTGGAGGTAGAAGGAAGGGTAATAGGGAGAGAGGAGCAAAGGGTAAGATACCAGTGTTTGGGATACTTGAGAGGGAAAGACGGGAAGGTCTATATTAATGGGATAGAAGGGTTTTGGAGTTATGCCAAGGGAAGGCTTCTTAAATTTCACGGGGTAAGCAGAGAGTATTTTGTGTATTATTTGAAGGAGCTTGAATTCAGGTATAATTTTAGGGCTAACTTAGATGAAATGTTGTATAATGCGCTTGGTGGAATGAAATGCGCAATTACCTAAAATTTTATTTTATGGTAATCCTGATGGGACAATAAGATATTCTAATCCTAAGAGATTTTCTCCGTTGTTGATGGAATTATAGGTATGGAAGGGAATGGACCCCATGATGGTGATCCTGGGAGGTGTAATGTAATTGTTGCGGGTTCCGATCCAGTTGCCGTAGATGCAGTTTGTGCTAAATTGATGGGGTTTGACTACAAAAAAATAAAATTGATTTATAAAGCGTTTGAGCAGACTATGTTACCAATAACTTTTCTTAAGTATGAAGACATATTATGCGTTGGTAATAACCCATTTTGGAATAAAAAGCTAATTGAAATTCAATATAACGAAGTTTTCCATTTTAAGGCTCCATCAGGTTGGGTGGGACAAATTGAACTTGAACCATAAAATTTAGTGGAATTGTTGAGCTATGTCATATGGAAATATGATAACAAGAAAAATCTATTTTCATTCTCCAGGCTTTATTAAAAATATTTTCGCTACTGTTTATGGTTATATACAAATTCACAAAAGATATGGCAGTTATTTTGAAAATTATTTAAGATTCCTGTGGGAATCTCAATTTTGGGATAATTCAGATTTAATTAAGTATAGAGATATAAAAGCAATAGAATTTATAAATTTTGCGATCAAACATTCAGCTTTTTACGAAAATAATTGCCCCATAAATGATATTAATGAAATTAAAAAATTTCCTATAATTGATAAACAGATAGTTAGAAGGAATACTATGGAAATAATTCCACGAAATATTAAGGAGTTTAAATATAAATTTTCGCATACAAGTGGAACAACGGGCAGTTCATTGATATTTCCTATAACATATGAATGTTTTCAAAGAGAGTATGCTTTTAGGGCACTTCATTATCAATGGAGCGGGGTAGATTTGAAAAAAAAGCCAAGAATAGCTATATTTGCTGGGCATCCAGTTGCGCATCCAGATCGTAGGAAACCTCCGTTTTGGGTGAAAGATGGTGCAAATAATTGGCTGATTTTTTCATCTTATCATCTTAGTGTTGAAAATTTAAAAATTTATATAAAAAAGCTAATTGACTTTAATCCGGAGTTAATACACGGATATCCATCAACCATATACTTATTATCTTTAGTTTTTAAGCAATATGGACATAAAATGAAATCATTAAAATCAGTGTATACTGCTTCAGAAACATTATTGGATTATCAAAGAAAATCTATAGAAGACGCGTTTCAAGTTAAGGTTTTTAATTGGTATGGAAATAGTGAAATGTGTGCTAATATTGTAGAATGTGAGTTGGGAGAGTTACATTTAAAGCTTGAACATAGCTTTGTAGAAATATTAAATGATAAAAATGAGGAGGCAAAACCTGGGGAGGAAGGCAGATTAGTGTGCACTGGATTTGGTAATTTTGCGTTTCCTTTAATTAGATATGATATTAAAGATATTGTTAGACTGTCAAAGAATCAAAAATCTAAATGTGGTAGGGGCGGAATTATAATTGAGGAGATAATTGGCAGAGTGGAAGATTATGTTGTTACACCTGATGGCAGATATATTGGTAGATTAGACCATATCTTTAAGGATTCTGTGAATGTACGTGAAGCCCAGTTAATACAAAGAGATGTTAACGAGTTACTAATTAGAATCGTGCCAGAAAAAGGTTATTCAAGCGAAGATGAAAAAAAGATATTTGATGAAGTTAAGTTAAGATTAGGTAGTAGTATGAGAATAAGATTTGAATATGTTGATAAAATTGAGCGAGAGAAAAATGGTAAGTTTAGGTTTGTAATAAATGAGGTTCTAAATGCAAATAAATTAAGTGTATAAAATGTGATATGCTTCAAATAGTTCAATATCAAAAGACGGGAAAGATATCTGTGGAGGATTTACCGGATATAAAGCTATTTCCAGGGGGTATCCTTGTTCAAAACTATTATTCATTGATCAGTGCGGGGACCGAGAGAACTTCGGTTAAAACCGCTCAGGCGTCTTTATTGGGGAAGGCAAAGATGAGACCAGATCTCGTTAAGCAGGTTTTGGAAAATATAAAACGTGAGGGTTTAATCGCGACTTATAAGAAAGTTATGAATCGGCTTGATAACTATAAAGAACTGGGTTATAGTTCAGCTGGAATTGTGCTTGCATCAAATGTTGATGAATTTAAACCAGGCGATAGGGTAGCTTGCGTTGGGTATGCATATCATTCTGAGCTAATCTTTGTTCCAAAGAATCTTGCAGTTAAGGTCCCTGATAATGTTTCTCTTGAAGAGGCATCTTTCATTGCGATAGGTGCAATCGCTTTACAAGGAATAAGGCAAGCAAAGATAAATTTGGGTGAAAATGTTGTGGTGATTGGATTGGGATTGATAGGTCTTGTTACAGTTCAATTGCTTAAAGCAAGTGGATGTCGTGTTATTGGAACTGATATATCGGAGAGAAACTTTAATCTTGCAAGAGAGTTTGGATGCGATGAAGTAGCATTGTTTGATAGTTACATTGAAAAGGTCGTTGGATCATTTACTAAAGGTTATGGGGCCGATGCTATTATAATTACTACTGCCACAAATTCCAATGAACCAATTGAGAAGGCGATTTCATTTGCAAGAAAGAAAGGAAGAGTTGTAGTTGTTGGTGTTACTGGAATGAATATACCTAGAATAGGATTTTACGAGAAGGAACTTGAAATAACTATCTCATGCTCATATGGACCTGGAAGATATGAGATTGACTATGAACAAAAGGGAATTGATTATCCTTTTGGTTATGTTCGTTGGACGGAAAAAAGAAATATGGAAGCGATGATTCAACTATTGTCTAAGGGTAATATTAGCTTCAGTAGATTAATAACACATAAAATTCCAGTTGAAGAGGGGCTAAAGGCATATGACTTAATTACTGGTAAAATAGACGAGCCGTACATTGGGATTTTGATTGAATATAATAAGGAGCCGAAAAAAGAGTTTGTTCGCATTAGAAAAAATATTAAGGGTGAAAATAAAATAAGTGATATTGTTGTTGGCTTTATTGGTGC
>JAPYWO010000010.1 GCA_028276305.1 Candidatus Thermokryptus sp. | reverse complement strand
TTCTTGCTTTTAAATTATGATTTTGCTATATTTAACATAGAATTGCCGAGGTGGCGGAATTGGTAGACGCGCACGTTTGAGGGGCGTGTGGGGAAACCCGTGCGGGTTCGAGTCCCGCCCTCGGCACAATTTTTTTAATGGGGAATTTTATTATTCTTTCCTCTTGACATTAGTTTTTCGGAGCGTTAAATTAATTGCGAACGAAAATAAAAATTGAGGTTGAGCTATGCGAGCAATTATATTTATTTTCACCTTACTTTTCTTCCTTGACTTGAGTTTTTCTCAAGAACAACCCACCTGGAATTCAAAATGGTTTTGCGTTTATTCAACCTACGATGACGCGACAAATGGTACGGGACATAATACTCCAAGTGTTGGTATCATTAAGGAAAATACTTTCATTGCTTGTGTGACAACCTATAACGCAAGGAGTTTTCTTGTTCCCTATGTTAATGCTGATTCAGCAAAGGGTCGTTTATATTATTATGGCTATGGTTCCTCGGGGATTGGAAACTTTTTCCTTCCTTGGACAAATCCAAACGATGTGTTTGACGAAGTTTTGATGCGAAATGCTTGGTTTATAATCGCAACTCCAGAAGATAGTTTAATTTATGTGGCAAATAACGATGAGAAACATAATATTCTTGTTTTTAAATTCACTGGAGATACCATTTTGCCAACACCCTATCGGATTGAAACGGGGGATAATGTAATCTTTTCTCTAGACCTTGATTCTCAAGGGCGTGTTTATGTAATCAATGACAGCAGTCGTGGAAAAGATGATGATATCAAGATTTACCCATCAATTAAAAGTAATCCGAACGTTTGGGAAACGCATATCGCAACACCAATTTTAAAAATTGATCTTCCCGATGGCGTTTACAAAGGCATTGAAGTTAACAATGATGGTTCGTGGTTATTTGTATCTTATAGCGATACTACACAAAGAAAAGTTGTTAAGTATATCGGCTCACCTCAAACGGGTTATCAAATTGATGCGAGATTCAAATTTCAACTCGGTGAATCCGATACGGGTGGCTCTTCTGCTTGGAAGGGGACACCAATTGGTTTAGAGTATTTAGATGAAAATAACCTTTTGTTTATTGCTTGTGCTGTGTGGAGACCTTCTCCATTTTCAATGGGTTATCCGTATGGAAGAATTTATGTTGTTAGTGGGACAACAGGTGAGCCAATTGACACAATTGATATTGCTAAGTGGAATTTTATCATGACAGGCGGTTATAGCACAAGAACAGACGGGATTATCCCAGGAAATGCCTCAGGCTATACTTCGCCATATGATGTGAAGTTTGACGAGAAGAAAAATCTTTATACACAGTCATACTATGGTTGGACTGTTGACAAGTGGATTTATCAAGGAACGCTTCCAGTGATTCCTTTAAAGGTTGAAAAGATAGGCAATGAAATCCCCGTCGGTTATGAATTAAAGCAAAATTATCCTAACCCATTTAATCCGAGTACAATCATTGAATTTTCAATTCCGGAAAGGCAGCATGTTAGTTTGAAGATTTACACTATACTTGGTCAGGAAGTGTTTACGCTTATTGATGATGAACTTGAGCCGGGGAAGTATAAAGTCATTTTTGATGCGAAAGGACTCGCAAGCGGAACATATATTTATACATTGAGAGCGGGGAAATTTGTTGAAAGTAAGAAGTTAATGTTTGTGAAGTAATTTATAGCGGGGCGGTTTTTAAACCGCCCCTTTTTTATTTTTACGGGGGGACAAAAGTTGATATTCTCTCCAATTGTTTTTAAATTAAACAAAAACAAGGCAAACTTGTTTTTATGCCGAGAGCAAGCTACACAAACCCCGAAAAACTTGAAATTGATGTTGAAGTTGATCAACAATTAAGACCTTTAAAATTTGATGATTTCGTCGGGCAGGAAAAAATCGTCAATAATTTGAAGGTTTTCATACAAGCTGCTAAAATGAGGGAAGAACCCCTTGACCATGTGCTTTTGACTGGTCCTCCAGGGCTTGGTAAGACAACCCTTGCTTATATAATTGCGAATGAGCTTGGTGTTGGTATAAAGGTAACATCAGGTCCCGTAATTGAGAAGCCGGGTGACCTTGCTGGGATTTTGACAAGTTTGAACGATAGGGAAGTTCTTTTTATTGACGAGATACATCGTTTAAGTCCTGTTGTTGAGGAGTATCTTTATTCTGCGATGGAGGATTTTAAAATTGATATAGTGATTGATACGGGTCCAAATGCGAGGAGTGTTAAGTTGAATTTGCCGAGGTTTACGCTTGTGGGTGCAACCACAAGGGCTGGGCTTTTAACTGCTCCATTGAGGGCGAGGTTCGGCATAAGCGCTCGGCTTGACTATTATACGCCCGATGAACTTTGTCAAATCATAAAACGGTCAGCGAAGATTTTACAAATCCAGATAACCGAAGAAGGCGCTTATGAAATAGCCCGCAGGTCAAGGGGAACACCGAGGATCGCAAATAGATTGCTGAAAAGGTCAAGGGACTTCGCTCAAGCTGACAAAAATCTTGCTGAATATGGCGGAGTCATCACGAAGGAAGTCGCTGAATATGCGCTTAAAGCGCTTGATGTAGATGAGCACGGGCTTGATGATATGGATAAAAGAATTCTTTTAACGATAATAGAAAAATACAACGGCGGACCTGTCGGCATCGGAACTATAGCAGTTGCTGTAGGTGAGGAGGAAGGAACGATTGAAGAAGTTTATGAACCATATTTGATTCAAGAAGGATTTATCAAAAGAACTCCTCGTGGTAGAGTTGCAACGGAACTTGCTTACAGACATTTTGGCTATATAAAAACGCGTTCGGAAAAACAGCCAGGTTTATTTGATAACTAAAACCGGAGAAATTTTAATGTCAAGGAAACAATACTCAATTCGCAGGACTTATATCGGTCGCATCCCGGAAGGGGCTGATCTGCTTGATTCAATTACCAAGATTTGTAAAGAGGAGGGTATAAAAATTGGAAAGATAACAGCCATAGGAGCTGTTAAAAAAGCGGTTGTTGCATATTACAATCAAACTGAAAAAAAATACTACAATCACGAATTTAACAAACCGATGGAAATTTTGAATTGCACTGGAAATGTGAGCTTGCTAAATGGTCAGCCGTTTGTGCATTGTCATATAACGCTTGCGGATGAAGAAGGAAAATGTTTCGGGGGACATTTGATGATAGGAACGGTTGTTTTCGCTTGTGAGATTTTTATAGAAGAATATGAAGGGGAAATTCTTGAAAGGGTATTTGATGAAAGTTCGGGCTTATCGCTTTGGCATCCGGGGACAATTTTAATGGAGTGAAAAACAAATTTAAACTACACATGCCAATTGATCTAACGCATAAGGATTTGCTCTCAATTCAGCAAGCGAGGGAGCTTGTTGCAAAGGCGAAGGAAGCTTTTCTTGAGTATAAAAATTATACTCAAGAACAAGTTGATAAAATTGTTCGTGCGATGTTTGAAGCTGGATATGAGGCATCGGAACGGCTTGCTCGTCTTGCGGTTGAGGAGACAGGGATAGGGAAGTGGGAGGATAAAAAGTTAAAGAATGAATTTGCGACGAAATTTACATATGAATCCATAAAAAACTTAAAGACGGTTGGCGTCATAAATTATGACAGGGAGAAAAGAGTTGTTGAGATTGCTGAGCCGATGGGTGTTATAGCAGCTTTAATTCCGACGACAAATCCAACTTCAACGGCGATGTTCAAGGCGTTAATTTCCGCCAAGACGAGAAATGCGCTTGTCGTAAGCCCTCATCCAAGAGCTGTTAAATGCACTTATGAAGCAATTCAAATAATGCAAAGCGCAGCTGAAAAAGCTGGAGCGCCGAGGAATTTATTTCAGTGTATGACCGAGGTGGCAATTGAAGGTACGATGGAGCTTTTGAAACATCGGGATGTTTCGTTAATTCTCGCAACGGGAAGCACGCAGATGGTCAAAATGGTTTACAGCATCGGTAAGCCAGCTTATGGTGTAGGTTCGGGTAATGTCCCAGCATTTATTGAAAGGACTGCGAATATAAAGAAGGCGGTTGCTGATATAGTTTTTGGGAAAACTTTTGATTATGGAACGCTTTGCTCAGCGGAAAACGCCGTTGTTTGTGATTCACCCATAAGGGAACAAGTTATTTACGAGTTTAAGAAAAAAGGCGCTTATTTTTGCAATCCGGATGAAAAAGCAAAACTTGAGAGGATAATTTTGACACCGCAGGGAGGGATAAATCCTGAAATTGTTGGAAAGCCAGCTGCATATATTGCTCAAAAAGCGGGGTTTTCAGTCCCTGAGCAAACAAGCGTATTGATAGCTGAACTTGAAGGGGTTGGAAGACAGTATCCTCTTTCAGTTGAAAAGCTCTCGCCTATACTCGCTTTTTACACTGTTGATGGCTGGAGGGAGGGTTGCCATAGATGTATTGAGCTTCTTGAATTCGGTGGGCTTGGACATACTATGGTAATTCATTCAAGTGACCCAGATATAATTGTAAAATTTGCGCTTGAAAAACCAGCTTTCAGAGTTCTAGTTAATACTGTTGCTGCGCTTGGAGCTGTGGGTTATACCACAGGGCTTGATCCATCAATGACGCTTGGTCCCGGAACCCTGGGGCATTCTATCATTTCTGAAAATGTCACTGCTAAACATTTGATTCAGATAAAGCGACTCGCTTATGAACTTCTGCCACTTCACGATATTGAAGGGAATAGAATTAAAAGCTCGGATGCAAAAAGGTTTTCCGGCGTTCCTGAAATTAGAAGGGATGTGAAAAGCATAATTGAAGAGATTGAGGAAAGGATAAAGTTGAAGGCGGGCAATCCGCCGATGTGGACAAAGGAAAAAACTCTTGAAAGTGAGAAAAAAATTTACGGCTCTGGGATAAGTGAAGAAGATATAGAGAGAATCATTCGTGAATTCCAGTCGCAAATTTCTAAATGAGCATTATGAAATTGATGCGGGATTTTATTGAGAGGAAGCTTGATATTGAGTTCTATTTACAACCGACACTGAAAATAGCAAGAGAACTTCTCGGCAAAGTTATAGTAAGGAAGCTCGGGGATAAAATTATTGCAGGGAAAATTGTTGAGACAGAGGCGTATATTGGAGAAGATGACCCTGCAAGCCATGCTTTCGGTGGGCAAACGCAAAGGAATAAAATAATGTACCTTCAAGGCGGACACGCATATGTCTATTTCACTTATGGCATGCACTATTGTTTTAATGTTGTGACTGAAAGAGAGGGATTTCCATCCGCTGTTTTGATAAGGGCTGTTGAGCCAATTTACGGGATTGAATTGATGAAGAAATTTCGTGGTGTTGAAGACATATATAATCTCACGAATGGTCCAGCAAAATTTTGTCAAGCGTTTAAAATTGATAAAAGGTTTAATGGCGTTTCGTTGCTTGGTGATGAAATTTTCATCTCTCGTCCTTTGATGGAAGAGAAGTTTGAAGTTGGGAGAAGCGAAAGGATCGGGATAAAAAGCGGGCTTGACAAAAAGTGGAGATTTTTCATCAAGGATAATCCTTTTGTCTCAAAGGTGAAAATAAAGTTGAGGTGAAAAATGCCAAACAAAGTTTTATATGAAGCGAACATTAAAGGTAAAATAATCCGCATAGTTCACGGTGATATAACGGAGGAAGCTGTTGATGCTATAGTTAATGCAGCGAATGAGCACTTACAGCATGGCGGTGGCGTTGCAGGGGTGATAGTTAGAAAAGGTGGATATGAAATTCAGGAGGAAAGCAACAAAATTGGTTATGTTCCAACTGGAAGCGCAGCTATAACGGGGGCTGGGAAGTTGCCTGCAAAATTTGTCATCCACGCTGTCGGACCTATTTGGAGAGGTGGCACGAGTGGGGAAGATGAAAAGCTTGAAAGCGCCGTCGTCTCAAGTTTGAAAATCGCAGATGAAAGAAAATTGAAGTCAATCTCTTTTCCAGCGATAAGTGCTGGCATTTTCGGTTTCCCAAAAGAAAGATGCGCAAAAATTTTAATTGGCACAGTCGTTCGCTTTCTTGAAGAAAATCCCGACACAAGTGTTGAAGAAATAAGGTTCTGTCTTTTTGATGAACCAACTTTAAATGCCTTCGTTGAAGAATTTAAGTCCCGTTTTCAAAAGGGTTCTTAACAAATTAAAAGGATAAACGCCATGAAAAAGGACTTTACAATACTTGTGACCCGTGAAATTCCAAAGCAAGGACTTGATATTTTGAAGAAGAACTTTAAAAATGTGATTGTTAATACGAGGGATAGAAATTTAACACATAATGAACTTGTAAAGATGGTTCGTGGTGTTGACGCTGTCCTTTGTCTTTTGAGCGATAGAATTGACGCTGAGGTAATCTCAAACATGGACAGGTGTAAAGTAATATCAAATTATGCTGTCGGTTTCAATAATATTGATGTTGATGAGGCGACTAAGCGTGGAATTATCGTGACGAATACACCTGGTGTTCTTACAGATGCAACCGCTGATTTGACTTGGGCGTTGATTTTGGCTGTAACGAGGAGGATCGTTGAAGCGGACAAGTTTGTTCGTCGTGGGCGTTTCAAGGGATGGGCTCCAATGCTATTGCTTGGAACTGAACTTGCTGGGAAAACGCTTGGGATAATCGGCGCTGGTAGAATTGGAACCGCTGTTGGTTTGAGGGCAAAGGGATTTAAAATGAAAGTCCTTTACTTTAACACGCATAAAAATGAAATACTTGAAGAAGAAGTCGGGGCAAAAAAAGTTGGACTTGAAACATTGCTTAAGAATTCGGATATAATCACAATTCATGTCCCATTGACTTCAAAGACAAGGCATTTGATCGGGGAGAGGGAAATAAATTTGATGAAAAAGGGAGCGTATCTTATTAACACCTCTCGTGGTGAGGTGGTTGATGAAATGGCTTTGATAAAAGCGTTAAAGAAAGGAAAACTTGCAGGGGCTGGACTTGATGTCTTTGAATTTGAGCCGAAAGTTCCAAAAGAGTTAATTGATCTTGAAAATGTTGTGTTAACTCCACATATAGGAAGTGCGACTGTTGAAGCGAGGACGAAAATGTCAATAGTTGCAGCTGAAAATATCGTCAAAGTTTTATCTGGGAAAGTCCCAGCGAATATCGTTAATCCGGAGGTCTTGGCAAAGTAAATTTAGAATTTGAAACCGAGCAAGTTAAGCACATAAAAGTAGATTGTTATGTAAAGCCAAGCGATAATGTCAAGAGCGAAGCCGGCTTTTAGCATATCTTTTAATGTCACATATCTCGTCCCGTAGACAAGGGCGTTTGGTGGTGTTGCCACAGGAAGCATAAAAGCCATTGATGCTGCAATAGTTGCTGAAATTACAACAACCGTTGGCTCTACACCAAGACCAGTGCAAATTGAAATTAAAATTGGAACCATCATTGAAGTGACAGCTGTATTTGATGTGACCTCTGTGAGAAGCTCCATAAAAATAACTACGATGAAGACGATAAGATAAGTGGAAGGTTTGCCGAAGGTTTTAATAAATTCACTTGCTATGACATTTGCAAGTCCCGTTTTAAATAAGGCATCTGATAAAGCAATACCTCCACCAAACAAAAGCAAAGTTCCCCAATCCACATATTTTGAGTCCTTCCAATCCAGAATGAATTCCCTCTTGGAGAAATTTATCGGCAAGATGAATAGAGTTATACAGCCAAAAACCGCTATCAGATACTCGTCAAACCATTCAAGTTTTTCACCGATTACTGGTATAAAATTCCAGAATGGATTTGTCACCCATAGCAAAGCTGTGAAGATGAAAACCGAAAGTGTCAATTTTTCCGCTTTTGAAAGTTTGCCGAGTTTGTTTTTCTCTGAAACGAGCAACTCTTTTATCTCTTCGTTAAATTTGAAGTTGAATTTGAATGTGAGTTTTAACACAAGCCAGAGTATCGGCAGGGCGAAAATGACAAACGGGATTCCGAAGCTCATCCATTTGAGAAAGTTTATGTGTATGATTTTCTCCTTTGACAAGATTGAGACAGCTATTCCATTTGGCGGTGTTCCGATGATCGTGCCTATACCTCCAATTGATGAAGCGAAAGCAACACCGAGCATAATTGCCTTAGCATACTTTGATGTTTGATCAACATTTAGTTTGTTTAAAACCCCAAGCGCTATTGGTAGCATCATAGCGGTTGTCGCTGTGTTTGAAACCCACATTGATATGAAAGCTGAAGCGACGATCAAGCCGAACAAAATTTTCCCCGGGCTTTGTGCAATTTTACCTCGCGTCAAAATCCAAAGCGCAATTCTTCTGTCAAGCCCCCATTTTTGCATTGCGCCAGCTATTAAAAACCCGGCGAGAAATAGAAAAATTATCGGGTTAGCGTAATTCAAAAAGACATTCTTTCCATTTAATTCAATGAATTTCCCATCCTGAAAACCGTAAGTATGAAACAGAGGAAGTATAACGCCCGGCAAAAGTGATGTCACGGGGATTGGAACAGCTTCACTAATCCACCAAGTTATCATCAAAATGAGTAGGGCGAGGACAACTTTCATGCTATAAGCAAGTTTTAATACATCTGCGTTTGTCTCTGTTACTTGTAATTTAAGTTTTGCGTGTTCAATAAATACTTGTGGTGTTGGAATAAGGATGATTAAAACGAAAAAAGTTAAGCCGAGAAAAAAGCCAAGGTTTCCTCTGACCCTTTCAAATTCCATATTTCAGCGAATTTATTTTTTAATAGATGAATTCTTGTATATCGTAAATCGTGACTTTGACGCCATATTGTGTTAAATTTTTAAGACCTTCTTTGATTCTGTCTATTTGCTCCGCTATTTCAAACTTGTTTAATGTCCTCGCTCCGATCTCGCGCATCAATTTGACATATTCGTTTGCTTCATCAAGTACGAGTGGGGATAGATAAATTATATCTCCTTTTGAAAGTGGCATTTTGAGGATTGTCTCAATGGTGTTTTTCACATGCGGTTCATAAAATTTATCGCCACCTGCGCCAGCGAGAACTATTATTCCGACATTTATACCTGCTTTTTTAATTGTTTCAACAACATCAACGCATTCATTAGGTGAGCCGGGTTTATTAAGATATTTGAAAAGTTCAGGATCGCCAGTTTCAAGACCGATGTAAATTCTTTTAACTTGCAAGTTTTTCAACTCAACATATTCTTGGGGTTTTTTCTTTTCAGCGCCAAATATATCAAGGAATGAATATATCCCATCAAATGAAAATTCAAAGTTCGGATTTCTTTTTGATATCGGGAATTCTTCGTGAAGTATCTTTAAAAGTTCAATCAAAAGTTTTTGTGGTATTATCAAAGCATTTGCGTCGCCAAGGAAAATTGATTTTCTCAAACCAATGGCTCTACCGAAAAATTCTTTTACCTTTTTTATATGCTCTTTAAATTCATCGGGTGATTTTATCCTGAATCTCCTGTCTTGATAGAAACTGCAAAATGTGCACTTGTTCCATGAACAACCTTCCGCAGGTTGAAGGACAAGCGAAAGGTATTGATCTGGTGGAAGGATGCTTATAGGTTTGTAAATTGAAAAAAATTTGATTGCGTCTTTTTGAAGAGCGTCGTAATCCCAGCGTAAAATATCCTCAAGTCGCCCTGTGATTTCGTAGTTTTGGTGGGTGAATTTTTTTATCCTTTCAACTCTTTCAATCACTTCGTTTATGATTTTCCTTTTTTCGTTCTCATCAACGAAAACTTTCACTTTAAATTTGTCTTCGTCAAAAAATTTTTTCATCATCCTGTTGTCAAGTCCTCTTCTATAGCTTATGCCGTTGAAGAAACCGCCCATGAATTTCCCCTCGGCGTCAAAGTAATAAATGTATTGATGTTCCTCGGATATGGTGGTTGAGTATTTTTGCAGATTGAAATACACATTCCCAATCCCTGGGACGGAAGTTTTTAGAACATTTTCGCTGACTTTTTCCATGTGATAATTTGAATTTTTTGCACCGGCGTTTTTAACTTTACAAGGTAAATTTAAAAACAAAAAAATTTTTAGCAAATGTTATATCCGATAAAGATTGAAAGGGTTGGGGATAAGCTTAGATTTAGTTGGAATGATGGACATGAAGACATTTTCAGTTTAAGTTTTTTGCGAAGAGTGTGCCCGTGCGCAACTTGTTCCGCAGAAAGGGAAAGTGGAAGGGATGCCGAGTTACCTTCATCGGCTTATGATATAAAAGAGGTAAATTTAGTTGGGAATTATGCGATACAAATAACTTGGGGGGATGGACATAACACGGGGATATATAGTTTTGATTATCTTCGCTTGTTAAAAGAAGAATAAAAAGGGCGGTTTAAGAACCGCCCTTCGTTTTTAAATTTCGCGCTCAACGAGTTTTTTCTTCAGTTGCGAAATATGCCATGTGATATTGATTTCTTTCGGACAAGCTTGAACGCAATGGAAAATCGTATGACAGCGCCAAATCCCATCCGGTGTGTCAATTATATCAAGTCGTTCATCGGTTGCCTCATCACGCGAGTCAAATATAAACCTGTATGCTTTAAGAAGAGCAGCGGGTCCAAGATAATTATCATTTGACCATGTTGATGGGCAACTTGTCGTACAGCAGGCGCAAAGAATGCATTTTGACGCTTCCATTATAAGTTCAACATCCTCCGGGCTTTGAATTCGTTCTCTTTCAGGCGGTGGTGTTTTTGTGATTAAATAAGGTTTAACAGCTTCATACTTTTTCCAAAAATCAGTGAAGTCAGTGACAAGGTCTTTAATTATGGGCATTCCAGGGAGTGGCTCAACTACAATTGGCTTTTTATATGTCTTATTTTTATCCGAATAACCGAGGTCTTGAAGCAGTATTGAACAAGCAAGCATATTTTTACCATTAATTCTCATCCCATCTGAGCCACATATTCCGTGAAGGCAAGAGCGTCTAAATGTCAACGTCCCGTCAATTTCATTTTTTATGTAATGAAGGACATCAACAACTCTATCTTTAGGGTCGGCTTCAACTTCATAGTCCTTATAGTAAGGTTCTTTGTCTGTTTCGGGGTTGAATCTGAAAATTCTGAATGTGACTTTCATTTTAGTCCCCTTATGATTTTTTTAGTATTTCCTTTCCATTGGTGGAATTTTCGTTATGACGACTGGTTTATATTTAATGATCGGCTCTTTTTCTTCGTTTTTGTATATGAGTGTATGTTTGAGCCAATTTTGATCATCGCGCTTGGGGTAGTCCTCACGATAGTGAGCACCTCTGCTTTCGGTCCTATTTAAAGCGCTGTAAGCTATCGCCTCCGCTGTATCAAGCAAGTTCCCAAGCTCAATAGCTTCAATAAGGTCGGTGTTAAATCTCTTCCCTTTATCGTCAATTTTAATCTCTTTATATCTTTCCTTCAACTCCTTGATTTTTTCTATCGCTTCCTTTATACTTTCACCGGTTCTGAAGACGGACACCTTATCCATCATAACTTCTTGAAGTTCCTTTCTAATCCTTGAGACGCGTTCTTTGCCGTAACCATTGAGTATTTTTTCAATTGTTTTTCTCGTCCATTCGTCGGCATCTTTCGGTAGGGTTGGGAAGTCATGCTCTTTGATATACTCAGCCATTTTCTTACCTCCGCGACGACCGAAAACGATTATATCAAGTAGTGAATTTGTGCCGAGACGGTTTGCTCCGTGCACCGAGACGCAAGCGACTTCTCCAGCAGCGTAAAATCCTTCAATTTTCGTCCCTTTGTCATCAATTACAACTTCAGCATCAACATTTGTTGG
>JAPYWO010000389.1 GCA_028276305.1 Candidatus Thermokryptus sp. | reverse complement strand
CAGCTGTTAAGTACGGCGTTTCTGTAGACACTACAATGGGATTCACACCGCTTGAGGGGTTGTTAATGGGAACGCGCTCGGGTGATATTGACCCAGCAATAGTTTTATATATCATGGGGAAAGAGGGATTAACAATGGCTGAAGTAAATGCCCTACTTAACAAACATAGCGGTTTGGTTGGGATTTCAGGCGTGAGTAGCGATATGAGGGAAATCATCCGAGAGATGAAAAATGGAAATATGCGCGCTAAACTTGCGTTTGATGTTTTTTGCTACCGCGTTAAAAAATACATCGGTGCTTATGCAGCTGTCATGGGTGGGGTTGACGCGATAGTTTTCACCGCTGGAATTGGCGAAAATAGCCCCGATGTTAGAAAAAGCGTCTGCGAAGGACTTGAATTTCTTGGGATAAAAATTGACGACGAGAAAAACAACTCACCTGAAAGAGAAAAAATTATAACTACGGATGATTCACCCGTAAAGGTCCTCGTCATCCCAACAAATGAAGAACTTGTTATAGCGCTTGATACAGCTGAAATAGTAAGCAAAGTTTTGGCAAACGCAAAGTGATCTATTCGTGCGCTTCATACCAGTTTTTCCCAATGCCTATATCAACCACAAGTGGGACATCAAGTTGAAGTGCATTTTGCATCTTGTCAATGACGATCTCTTTTAAAACTTCAACTTCATCAGGTGCTACATCAAAAACGAGCTCATCGTGAACTTGCAAAATCATCCGCGATTTGAATTTGTGTTTTTTCATTTCATTGTAAATTCTCACCATCGCGAGTTTTATTAGGTCAGCTGCTGTTCCTTGAATTCTCATATTTATCGCCGTTCTTTCAGCAAATTCCCGTACGGTTCTATTTCTGCTGTTTATATCTGGGACATATCTTCTTCTTCCAAGCAAAGTTGAGACATATCCATTCCGCCTTGCCTCTTCAATTGTTTTATCAATGTATTCTTTGACTCTTGGAAATTTCTGAAAGTATGTTTCAATGATCTTTTTTGCTTCTGGTTGAGGTATTCCAAGCCGTTGCGATAGTCCATACGGGCTTATCCCATACATTATCCCAAAGTTAACTTCTTTTGCCTTCCTTCTCATCTCGTAGTTCACATCCTCGGGTTTGACACCAAAAACACTCGCTGCGGTGGAGGAGTGAATGTCAAGCCCACTTTTGAATGCAGATATCAAGTTTTCATCTCCAGAAAGATGAGCCATTACACGCAGTTCAATTTGCGAGTAATCAGCAGAAAGTATTAACCATTCAGGTTGAGATGGGATAAACGCTTTTCTTATCTCTCTTCCTATTTCTGTTCTTATGGGGATGTTTTGAAGGTTCGGGTCACTGCTTGAAAGTCGTCCAGTTGCGGTTCCGGTTTGATTGAAAGATGTGTGTATTTTGCCTGTCTGTGGATTTATAAGTTTCGGTAGTGCGTCAACATAAGTTGATTTTAACTTTTGAATTTGTCTGTATTCAAGAAGTCGCTCGGCTATTGGATGTTCCTTTGCGAGTTCTTCAAGCACTTCAACATCGGTTGAATAACCAGTTTTGGTTGTTTTGATCGGGGGGAGTTTTAGCTTTTTAAATAGGACTTCAGAAAGTTGTTGAGGTGAATTTATGTTAAATTCAACCCCAGCAAGGTTATAGATATCGTGGGTTAGGTTATCAAGCATCCTGTCAAGTTCCTTGCTTAAATTGCGAAGAAGTTCAACATCAATTTTTACTCCTGAAATCTCCATATGGGCTAAAACTTCAACGAGTGGGAATTCAACTTCTTCACAAAGTTTCAGTTGCTCCCTTTTTTCAAGCTCTGCCCTAAGCTTATCCACAAGTTGCAGTGTTATGTCAGCGTCCTCACAAGCATATTCAGCGACCTTTTCAATTGGAATTTCGCTCATCTTCTTTTGATTTCTTCCTTCACCGATCAATTGTGAAATTGGTATGACCTGATATTTTAGATATTCCTTCGCTAAAACTTCAAGAGTGTGAGAACTTTCAGGATTTAAGATATAGCCAGCAACCATTGTGTCAAAGCTTATCCCTTCAATCCAAACACCATATTTAGCTGTTAACAGGATGTCGTATTTTAGATTTTGACCACACTTTTTTATTTGAGGATTTTCAAGTATCGGCTTGACATATTTCAAAACGGTTTCAAGTTCAATGCCATCTGTTTTTTTCTTTTTCGTTTCAAATAAAGTTCCGCCGATTGATGTTTCAATTGAGATTGGCACATAAAATGCCTCGCCTGGTTTAACCGCAAAAGACATTCCGATCAGTTGAGCTTCAAGCGGGTTTATCCCAGTTGATTCAGTGTCAAATGAAATCAGGTTTGCTGATTTTAATTTTTCTGCGAGATTTTTTATCTCTTCCTCAGTTTTTATAATGTGGTATTCGTGTGGTTTCGTCTTTATTGAATCATATTTAATCGGTTTTTCTTTCTCTTCAATTTTTTCCTCTTCAACTTCCCTGACGGCGGATGTCAACCCGAGTTTTTTTATCAAACTTTT
>JAPYWO010000388.1 GCA_028276305.1 Candidatus Thermokryptus sp. | reverse complement strand
AATCAAAAGGTGGAAGAAGAGAAGACGGACAGAATTTGATTGATACGATGAAAAATAGAGGTTACACTTTTATTTCAAAGCCAGAGGAGTTTTATAACTTTAAATTTGATAAAGCAGGTAAAGTTTTGGGTTTATTTGCTGAAAATCATCCGCCATATGCGCCAGATAGAAAACCGACGCTTTCTGAAATGACGAAAAAAGCGATTGAGTTCTTATCAAGGGACAAAGATGGTTTCTTTCTTATGGTTGAGGGTTCTCAGATTGATTGGGCTGGGCATGCCAATGATAGCGAGCAAATTTTAAAAGAAATGGCGGATTTTGATGAAGCAATTGGGGTTGCGCTTGAGTTTGCACAAAAAGATGGAAATACACTTGTCATAGTCACGGCTGACCATGAGACCGGAGGTTATGCTCTTGTTGGTGGCTCAGTGGCTGAGAAAAAAGTTGAAGGCAAATTCATCACGAAGAATCATACCGGGATAATGGTTCCGGTTTTCGCTTTTGGACCGGGAGCGGAGGCATTCGCCGGCTTTGGAGATAATACATTGATCGGGAAGAAAATTTTTGAATATCTGAAAAAGTGATTAAATTTGCCAGCGAAGAGAGAAATTAATCTCAGAGAGGTGAAACTTAAATGAGCAAGTCGGCTAAGAAATCATCGGGAAAAAAGAGTAAGAAGGGAAGCAAAGTAAAACAGCTAAATGAAAAGTCAATTGAAATTTTGCCCGTAATTGAATACGCAATTTACGAGGTTGATAAAATTTTTCAGAACCAAGGAGATAGGTTAACGGATGCCTATCTTGTTTCATCCCTCAAAGATCTTATAAGCGAAATAAAAGCAAAGTCATTTGAAGAGTTGCTTGAAGAGGTGAGAGGCGAGATGACAGAGGATTCCGATGTGATACATTGGAACATAGTTTCTCGGCTTGGCGATCATATTGAGTCGGCTGATTTAAATTATTCAGATAAAGATATTGTGAACGCAATTGATGGCTTGATTGATACGATAAAAATTCAAATGTCAAAGGAGGACCCGAGGGCTTATCTCTCTTTCCTTTCTGAGATAATGCGAGGTAGCGATGATTTTGAAAGAGGTGTGCAAAGGGACATTAATACAGACATTGATGACATTGATTTTGACGAGGATGAAGGATTTTAAAATTTTTCTTTGAACTTTTATGGGTTTTAAATGTGGTATTGTTGGTTTGCCCAATGTTGGCAAGTCAACTCTTTTTAATGCTTTAACATATTCAAGTGTTCCGGCTGAAAATTATCCCTTCTGCACGATTGACCCTAATGTTGGGGTTGTTCCAGTTCCGGACGAGAGATTGAAAAAACTGGGAGATGTTTTTAAACCAAAGCGTGGGATAACGCCGGCGGTTATAGAGTTTGTTGATATAGCTGGTCTTGTTAAGGGGGCAAGTAAAGGTGAGGGGCTCGGGAATCAATTCCTTGCTCATATACGAGAGGTTGATGCTATAATTCACATCGTCAGATGTTTTGAAGATGAAAATGTCGTCCATGTAAATGGAAGCATAGATCCAAGAAGAGATATTGAGATAGTTGAGACAGAGTTAATTTTGAAAGATATTGAGACAGTTCAGAAAAGAATTGAGAAGATTAGAAATGTCGCAAGAAGTGGCGATAAGAGGGCACAACATCAGCTTGAAATTTATGAAAGTTTGATTTCACATTTAAATGGCGGGAAATTTGCGCGCAGTTTTAAATATCACCCTGAGGATAAGCAAATAATTGATGAACTTCACTTGCTGACTGGAAAACCATTCATTTATGTTGCAAATGTTGATGAGGCGGGTTTAAATGGAAATAAATATGTTGATGAAGTTTTTTCAATAGCAAAAGAGGAAGATGTCCCGGTAGTTGTAATTTGTGCTAAGCTTGAAGCTGAGCTTGCGCAATTTCCAGAAAGCGAAAGGATAGAATTGTTAAAGGAACTCGGTCTTGAAGAATCTGGGTTGCAGAAGGTGGTCAAAGTTGGGTATGAAATTCTTGATCTTATAACTTTTTTCACCGGAAATGAAAACGAAGTCAGAGCTTGGGCGGTTAAAAGGGGGACGACTGCTTATGAAGCAGCTGGGAAGGTTCACTCCGATTTTCAGCGTGGTTTTATAAAAGCGGAGATAATGAGATGGGATGAACTTGTGAAGTTCGGTTCTGAACATGCACTTAGAGAACACGGATTGGTCAAGTTTGAGGGGAAAGAATATGTCGTTCAAGATGGGGATGTGATTTTATTTAGGTTTCAGGTTTGATTTTTGAAACTTTTGAATTTTCACCCTTCGTCTAAACTCAAAATGAAGTTTAAAACAAAATTTCAAAAGTGATATGAAAGCCAAATCGTTATTGTTTTATTTGCTTGTGCTTGCCCTTTTCGTCGTTGCGGTTCATCCGATTTATTCGCAGAGGAAAGCTCAACCAGTTCAGGGTCAAGCGATTTTAAAATATGATACGAGTTTATATCGTGCTTTACAATGGCGTGAAATTGGTCCTTTTAGGGGCGG
>JAPYWO010000387.1 GCA_028276305.1 Candidatus Thermokryptus sp. | reverse complement strand
GGCTTAATCAAGGGTCGCGGTCCAAGATATTGTCCGTCAATAGAGGACAAGGTTTATAGATTCAGGGATAAAGAGAGACATCAAATTTTCCTTGAACCAGAGGGGAGAAATACGCATGTCATGTATGTAAACGGCTTCTCTACAAGTTTACCTGTTGAAATCCAGCTTGAGGGTTTAAAAAGTATCCCGGGGCTTGAAAATGTTAAAATGCTCCGTCCTGGTTATGCTGTTGAATATGATTTTTTCCCGCCACATCAGCTCAAATTGACGCTTGAGACGAAGCTTGTTGAAGGTCTTTATTTTGCAGGGCAGATAAATGGAACATCGGGTTATGAGGAAGCAGCTGCTCAAGGGATAATAGCAGGCATAAATGCTGCTTTGAAAATCAAGGGCGAAGGCGAGTTCATTTTGAAGAGAAGCGAAGCATACATCGGTGTTTTAATAGATGATTTGATAAATAAGGGGACAGATGAACCATACAGGATGTTTACATCAAGAGCGGAATATCGCCTTATGTTAAGACAAGACAATGCTGATAGGCGTTTGATGAAATATGGGTATAAATTTGGTCTTATACCAAGCGATGTGTACCAAAGATTGATAGAGAAGGAAGAATTGATAAAAGAGGGGCTTTATTTCATCAAAAATAGAAGCGTCAAACCAAGCGAAGTTAATTCATATCTTGAGAGAATCGGGTCAAAACCAATTGAACAGCCGGAAAAACTTGAACAAATAGTGAAGCGCCCCGAAGTAAATATTGCTGAGCTTTTTGAACTTGAATCTTTTAAGTCAGATAACACCTTGCAGAAACTTTTAAGACGAAGAGACGCTTTGAGACAGGTTGAGATTGAGATAAAGTATGAGGGTTATATTCAAAGACAACTTGAAGAGATAGAGAGGTTTGAAAAGTATGAGGCGATTGAAATCCCTGAGGATTTTGACTATACAAAAGTCAAATCGCTTTCAAGCGAAGCGAGGGAGAAGCTGATGCGGGTCAGACCCCGCTCAATTGGGCAAGCGTCAAGAATTTCAGGTGTTTCCCCGGCTGATATATCGGTTTTGATGGTTTATTTGAAGGGTTAAAAGTGTTTCACGTGAAACACTTTGTAAAGCAAAATTTTTTGTTAAATGGATTTTGAGGATTTCGTAAGTGTGTGCGATATAAACGGTTTAAAGATTAAGAATGAACAAGGTGAACTTCTAAAAAGGTATGTTGATTTGTTGATTGAATGGAATTCAAAGGTTAATCTTATATCGCGCAAAGAAGAAGATGTTTGGGGTAAACATATATTACATTGTATTTCTCCGCTTTTTAAAATCTCTATAAAGTCAAACGCTTACATTCTTGACCTAGGGACGGGGGGAGGACTTCCTGGAATTCCTTGGGCAATTTTAAATGAGAACGCAAACTTTCTCTTGATAGATGGGACGAAGAAAAAAATTGATGCTGTTTCTAACATTGTGAAAGAGCTTGGGCTTAAAAATGTCAAAACACTTTGGGGAAGAGCTGAAGACATCGCAAAGATGGATGAGTATAAAAATAAGTTTGATTACGTTATCTGTAGAGCGGTTGCTGATTTAAAAACGCTTGTTAAATGGAGTTTTAATTTTTTGTCAAAATTCCACAAAAAGTTCTTGGAGAAGACCTCCGAAAGATATTATCTTCATTCAGGTTGTTTAATCGCTTTCAAAGGCGGTGATGTTATGCGTGAAATTGAGGACGCGCTTAAAACTAAACTTGTTTCTGGAGTTGAGGTAATGGAGCTGAATTTTACAGGATTTGAAAAAGCAGGTCTTGAAGATAAAAAGGTTGTTCTTTTGAAATTAACAACAAAAAGGGATTAATATGGCAAAATCAGGTAAGGAATTGTTTGATGAACTTTTAAATTTGACAACCGAGCAAAGAAACCCAGCGAGTATGGATATTGATTCTAAATCAACGATTGAGATTTTAAAGATAATAAACGATGAAGATAAGAAGGTCCCATATGCTGTTGAGAAGGAAATACCTTACATTGCTCAAGCTGTTGAACTTGTCGTTCAAGCGTTTAAAAAAGGAGGCAGATTAATTTATGTTGGAGCAGGGACAAGTGGTCGTCTTGGCATTCTTGATGCAGCTGAATGTCCACCAACATTCGGAACAGACCCGGAGATGGTCCAGGGGATAATCGCTGGTGGTCCTGAAGCAGTTTTCAGGGCACAAGAAGGCGCAGAAGATAGTGAGGAAAATGGGGCAAGGGACATTGAGGCAAAAAATGTTAATGAGAAAGATGTCGTTTGCGGAATCGCAGCAAGCAGAAGAACACCTTATGTTGTTGGAGCGGTTAAAAGAGCAAAGGAGCTCGGGGCTAAGACGATATTTATTACGACAAACCCGAGAAGTCAGTTTAATTATCCATTCGTTGATGTTGCTATATGTCCCGAAGTTGGTCCAGAGGTTATTATGGGGTCAACGAGGATGAAATCTGGAACAGCCCAAAAGCTGGTTTTAAATATGATTTCAACCACTGCGATGATTCGTCT
>JAPYWO010000386.1 GCA_028276305.1 Candidatus Thermokryptus sp. | reverse complement strand
ATCAAAAATAAATTTGCACTTGAAAAATGAAGAAATTCCCAACCTTTCTCTTTGCATTTGTTGTTTTCTCCGTCTTGTTCATCATATTCTCAAGGGCGAAAAACGATGTTATCGGAATGATACAAGAAAAAACACAATTGAAGCCGAAGAAGGAAAAAGTTGATTTCTCAAAGATGACGAAACAGCAATGGGTGAATTATTGGATGAAGAAGTTAACATTAGAGCAAAAAGTTGCTCAAATGATAATGCCAGATGCCCGTGGGGTTTTCCTTGCAAGGAATAGCAAGGAATTTAAAAAGTTGGTTCATTATGTCAAAGACAGAAAAGTTGGTGGCTTGATATTTTTCCGTGGAGATGTTTTTGAGACGGCGGATATGATAAATTATTTCCAGAAAATTTCCGATGTTCCGCTTTTAATTTCAGCCGATTTTGAGTGGGGGACCGCAATGCGACTTGATAATACGACTCACTTTCCACCTGCAATGGGAATAGCTGCGACTGGGAATCCTGATTATGCCTATGAAGTGGGACGAATCATCGCTATTGAAGGTAGAGCGATCGGGATACATCAAAATTATGCCCCAACAGTTGATGTCAACAACAATTACCGAAACCCGATAATAAACATTCGTTCATTCGGTGAGACCCCCGAAATCGTTTCAAAGTTCTCAATCCCATTTATAAAAGGTTTGCAAGAAAACGGGATGATAGCTACTGCAAAGCATTTCCCTGGACACGGTGATACCGATATAGATTCACACCTTGATTTGCCAGTGATAAATCACAGCAAGGCGAGAATTGATTCAATTGAACTCCCACCTTTTAAAGATGCTATAAACTTCGGGGTCAAGTCAATCATGGTGGCTCACATTTCTTTCCCACAGCTTGACACTGCGAAGAATTTGCCAGCCACACTTTCATACAATATCATAACAGGTCTTTTGAAGAAAGAACTTGGCTTCAAAGGGTTGATTGTAACAGACGCAATGACAATGCGGGGCGTAACAAAGCTTTATTCAAACGCGCTCGCCTCTGTCCTTGCTGTAAAAGCTGGGAACGATATAATTTTAATGCCACCAAATGTTGATGAAGCTATTGACGCAATAGTTAAAGCAGTAAAGCGAGGTGAGATCAGTGAAGAAAGGATAAACGAGTCCGTTAAGAAGATACTTGAGTTTAAATATGAGCTCGGATTGCATAAAAATAGGTTTGTTGATGTTGATAAAATTCGCGATGTGGTCGCCACTGAGGAAAATCTCCGCAAGGCAAAGGAGATATCACGGGCGTCAATAACCATTGTTAAAAACGAAAACATTTTACCATTGATTCAGTTCGGGGATAAAAAGATTTTGCATATAACGATCGTTGATTCAAACGATCCAAATAGCGGAAGTTATTTCATCAGTCAACTTTCCCAAAGATATGATAACATCTCTTTTGAAAGGGTTGATTTAAGGAGCACCAATGGTGAACTCAACTCAATACTTTCAAAGATAAATAACTTTGACATTGTAATTGTTTCAGCGTATGTTCGCGTCAGAGCGTATCAGTCCTCGCTTTCTCTCGTTGAGAAACATGCGAAATTTTTGAGGCAGGTTATCAATTCTGGCAAGCCAGTTATTTTAATTTCGTTTGGTAATCCATACATAGTTATGGATTATCCAGATGTCAAGGCATACATTTGTTCTTATTCCGATGCTCAACCTGTTGTTGAGGCAACCGCTGAGGTTTTATTCGGTGAGATTTCTCCGCAGGGTAAACTGCCGATAAATATACCTGGTTTTGCAAAAATCGGGACCGGTTTAACTTATCCACAAACCACATTGCGTTATGGATATCCTGATGAAGTGGGCTTTGATCCGAACAAACTTTCAAAACTTGACACCTTGTTAGAGAAAGCTATCCGAGATTCGGCTACACCTGGTGCGGTTTTGCTTGTGGCAAGAAACGGAGTGATAGTTTATCATAAAGCTTTCGGGACTTACACATACGATCCGTATTCAAGACAGGTTGAGCCAAATTCTGTTTATGATATGGCTTCAATTACAAAAGTTGCAGCAACGACCATTTCAATTATGAAACTTTATGATGAAGGCAAAATAAATCTTGACGATCCTGTTGCGAAGTATATTCCGAAATTTGCTCAAAACGGTAAGGACAAGGTCACGATAAAAAATTTACTTCTACACAACAGCGGTTTGCCCTCATGGAAGCCGTTCTATCAACTTTGCAAGTCCCCAAGCGAGATACTTGACTCAATTTATGCTCAACCGCTTGTTTACAAGACGGGGGACTCAACAGTTTATAGCGACCTCGGATTTATAACGCTCGGGAAAATCGTTGAAGTTGTAACTGGAAAACCGCTTGATCAATATGTCAAGGAGACATTTTACATACCGCTTGGGATGAAGTATACGACATTTTTACCGCCAAAGGATTGGCTTGGTATAATAGCACCAACCGAGTTTGATAGTGCAAGTGGTTCTTTCATTTATGGCGTTGTTCACGATGAGAATGCGAGAGCTC
>JAPYWO010000385.1 GCA_028276305.1 Candidatus Thermokryptus sp. | reverse complement strand
TTGACCCCTTTTATAAACATCAGGTTGAAAAAGTTTTCCAGTTTTCCGAAAGACCGATCGTAATTGAAGCTGTATATTCCGACTTTTCAAGCGCATTTTCCCACATTTTAAGAAATGCCATTGACGCCATGCTTGAGACAGAGCGGAAAATTCTAACTGTTAAAACTTGGGAGGATGACCAAAATATCTATGTTGAAATAATTGACACAGGGGTTGGAATGACGGATGAAATTAAAGATAAAATTTTTGAGCCGTTTTTCACTACGAAAACATCTGACAATTTCACTGGGATTAAAGGAGTTGGACTCGGTCTGACGATAACATATCAAAATTTGAAAAGATACGGCGCCGATTTTGAGATAGAGTCAGAGATAGGCAAAGGGACGAGATTCAAGGTTATAATCCCAAAAAGAAATGTCGGTGCAGTTTGAGATGATTTTATACAGATATATACTTCGCTCACATATCGGTCCATTTCTGTTCTCGTTTTTCACTCTGATACTCATATTTCTCCTGCAATTTCTGATGAAATATATTGACCAATTAATTGGAAAGGGGCTCAGCGTCTGGGTTATAATTGAGTTAATCGTTTTAAACCTTGCTTGGATAGTTGTCCTTGCGGTTCCTATGTCGGTTTTAATTGCGGTCTTGATGGCTTTCGGGGGACTTTCAGCAAATAATGAAATAACGGTGATGAAATCAAGTGGGGTGAGTTTGTATAAAATGATGTTGCCCGTTTTCATAGTGTCCGCTTTCATAACATGGCTACTTATAATTTTCAATAATGAAGTCCTTCCCGACGCAAATCACAGATTGAAAGTCCTTATGATAGATATACATAGGAAAAAACCAACGCTTACGCTTAACCCTGGGATATTTTCAACTGATGTGACTGGCTATGCGATACTTGTGAGAAAAACGCATGAACATACGAACGAATTTGAAGATGCGACGATTTATAATTATTCCGACCCGATGAAGCAGATTGTGATTACAGCCAAGAAGGGAAGAATTTCGTTTACGCCCGATTACAAGAAATTGATAATGGACCTTGAAAATGGCGAAATACACGAACAAGATGCGGAGAATAAAAACATCTACAGAATTGTGAAGTATGAAAAATATAGAGTTGTCATGGAAGTTCAGGGTTTTGGGTTTGAGCGTTCCTCGGATAATGCATTTCAGCGTGGGGACAGGGAATTGAGCGCAAAAGATATGTTAAGGATAGTTGACAGCTTGAGAAACATACAGAGGAAAATTTACGAGAGCTTAAATTCAATAGCATTGACAAATTTCAAAAATCCATTTGACGGTAAAACGATTCTTCCTACTTCATTTTATCAACGACCGAGGGTTGATTCCTTAAGCGATTACGAGGCGATGGTATCCGCATCGCAAAAGCTGATAAGTTTGAACGCCATCTTAAAAAATTACATCACTCAAATTGAATACTATGACCGTTCAATAGATGCGTACATGGTTGAGGTTCACAAGAAATACGCTATACCATTTGCTTGCATTGTCTTTGTTTTGGTTGGAGCGCCACTTGGCATGATGACAAGGCGGGGAAATTTCGGGGTCGCTGCAAGTTTAAGCCTTGCCTTCTTTCTCTTTTACTGGGCTTGTTTGATAGGAGGTGAAAAACTCGCCGATAGAGATATACTTTCTCCATTTTTGAGCATGTGGATAGCTAATTTCGTCGTCGGCGCAATTGGGATTTATCTGACAATACGAATGGGAAAAGAAGCGATGATAATTGATTGGTATCGGATAAAAGAGATGATGCCTCAAAGAATAAAAAATTGGCTCGGAATACCAGAAGAAGAGGAAATTTTAACAGACAGATATGCGCGATAAAATCAAAATAATTGACATATACACGACGAAACAATTTCTCCAAATGATAATCTTCGGGCTCGTCGCCTTCATATTAATTTTCATCTTGGTTGACCTTATGGAAAATCTTGATGATTTCATTGACCAAAAAGTGCAAACCCCTATAATTTTGAGATATTATCTTTATTTCACGCCGGAGATAATAAAACTCACCCTTCCGGTTGCGGTCTTGCTTTCCTGCCTTTTAACCACTGGAAGGATGTCAAATCTGAATGAATTAACAGCGATAAAAGTTTCAGGTGTAAGTTTGTACAGGTTCATGCTTCCATTTCTTGTGTTATCTTTCACTTTGAGCGTCGTTTCAGTTTATTTCAATGGCTGGGTTGTGCCAAAGACGAATAAGAAAAAGCTAAACCTTGAAAGGGTTTACATGAGAAAACATCTTGAATCGTGGGGGAAATATAACATTTACATCCAGGACACATACACACGGTTACTCTCAATCGGATATTTTGATGACGAGACGAACACTGCACACAGGGTTGACATTCAGGACTTTGATTCTTCTGATGTCACAAAGATAATAGCAAGATATACCGCCCCAGCCATGAAATGGGACAGCACAAGGGATAACTGGTTGCTTATAAACTGCACTTATCGTAAATTTATGGAAGGAAAGGAAATCATAACCAAAC
>JAPYWO010000384.1 GCA_028276305.1 Candidatus Thermokryptus sp. | reverse complement strand
TAAAATATATTTGTGTTAGGAATTCTACTTCTAAATGATGCTCCACCATTTGCTTCACAAATTGCGAAGACGGAATCACTATCAATGAAGTTTGCAGGAACTTCAACGAAATAAGAAAGCGTATCTGAATTAGAAAATACCATTAAATCTAATGGGGTTGCTATAACACCGATACTTAATTTTTGACTTGGTGAATAAAAATTATAACCTGCAAAATAAACTTTCCCATCAATTGTCGTATCGGGGAATTCTGAATAGAATCCTTCCCCAGCAAAAACATCTAAAAGTTTCGCATCGTTTGCTATACCTTGTGCAATTGCCTTCACCGTGTCAAGCTTCTCTCTGACGGTAAATGGTTTTATTTGAAATCTCCCTGCTACATTTAATCCAGAAACATTTCCACCGGAAACATTGATTGGGTCAGGTTGACCATCTCCATTTTGGTCATAAAATAGGAGTAAATCTTGTAGAGGATCAAAAATGCCATCCCTATTTGTGTCAAATGCAGCAAAAAGATAATAATTCCCGTCACGAACATATTTTATCTGAAATGAAAAATCAGGGTTAATGTTCGCTGCATATTTTGCATTAACATTTTCTCTCTCAAACGGATTACCATCAAGCAAAGCAACAACACCCCACTTTGGTTCAACGCCTGCTGTTTTTTCTGGTAATGATAAATTTTGAGATATACGGGAAATTTTTAATTCTGGAAGTTTCAATTTAAGGTTTAAGTTTTTCGCTAAATCGCTCTTCCCAAAAATTTTCTCAAATTGAGTTTTTACCTCTTTAAAATTCAACTCAAATTTCCCGAAGTTCACTGGAGAAATTTTTGTGCTTGGAATTGTAACCGTTCCACTTACAGTCCTTGGACCAATTGCTGGTGAAGTTGTAAAATTCAGAACATAGGGTGTCTCAAGCAAATCACCATCAGTTGAATATGCACCAATCAAAATCACGCAATAATCTGTGTTCGGACGAAGCTTCGCCCAAACTCCAACTTCATTTGGTGACGGACCTATGTACCGTGAACCTAATTCAATAGAATCAAATGGATCAAAAACCAAGAAATTGAAAGGTCCAAGAGGGAAATTATTTTCAGGAAAGGTCTTTGTTAAATCAACCTGTTTTGTAAAGACAAGTTTCAAAAGTACTGAATCAGGAGCGGTTCTAACCCCGGATTCTCCATTGGCTGGGGTTGAGCTTTGAACGATAAATTGTTGGGAAAATGAAATTGTGGCAAATAAAATAAGCAGTGAAAAAATAATTTTTTTACGCATGATGACCACCTCCTTAAGTTTGAAATTCACTTGAAATGTAATCAAAAACCACAGAAAAACAAAGTGCTCTATATCACATCCCACGGAGGAATTTAATCTTCCCCCCGACGAAGACGGCTTTGATATGATTTTCACCGAAAAAGTAGGGTATCGTTTTATAATCGCTGACATCAAAAACTGAAATGTCAGCCCTTTTACCTACTTCAATGCTTCCTGTTATTCTTGAAATTCCAAGCGCTCCAGCTGAATTCAAAGTTGAAGCAACTATTGCCTCTTCAACTGTCATCTTCATTTGCGTGCATGCAATTGTCAACATCAATTGTATATTCAAGCTTGGACATGAACCCGGATTAAAATCAGTTGCAATGGCAACGGGAACACCGGCGTCAATTAATTTCCTTGCGGGAGGGTAGCGATAATTTAAGAAGAAAGAAACCCCAGGGAGCAAAATCGCCACCGACTTTGACTTTGATAAAAGCTCAATATCCTCATCGTTTATATTTTCAAGGTGATCAATTGAAACCGCACCGACTTTGACACCTACTTTTACACCACCATAATTTGAAAATTGCTCTGCGTGTATCTTTGGCAAAAGCCCGAACCTTTTCCCGGTGTTAAGTATTTCTTCGGCTTCACTTGGTGTAAAATAACCATTTTCGCAAAATACATCGCAAAACTTCGCAAGTTTTTTTGAAGCGATTAACGGTATCGCTTTATCAATTAAAAAATTAACATACTCCTCTCTTTTATCCCTAAACTCTGGCGGAATTGCATGTGCTCCTAAAAAAGTCGGAATGGTTAACAAAGGATTTTCATTCAACTCTTTGACGACTTCAAGGATTTTAACCTCATCGTCAAGGTTTAAACCATAGCCACTTTTTATTTCAATAGTTGTCGTTCCAAATGAAAGCGCTTTTTCAGCGTAATTTTTAGCCGTTTCAAAAAGTTGTTTTTTATCCGCCTTGCGTGTCATCTCAACGGTCTTAACGATTCCACCACCCTTTTCAGCAATTTGTTTATAAGTAAATCCTTTAATCCTTAAATTGAATTCGTCTTCCCTTGTCCCGGCAAATACCAAATGCGTGTGGGAGTCAACAAACCCAGGCATGACGACCTTACCTGTGACATCAAAAATTTCAACATCATCATACAAACCGAAATTAAAATCAACGGCTCTCCCGACCCATTCAATTTTCTCATCTTTTATAAGCAAGCTTCCATTTTCTATTAAAAAAATTTCCCCTTGCTTTTCACCA
>JAPYWO010000382.1 GCA_028276305.1 Candidatus Thermokryptus sp. | reverse complement strand
TTATTTCCAACATTACGCTCATAATTTAAACTGTAAATAACACCATTCCCAAAACCCTCAATATAGATAGCATTCTTTGCAACCTTTTGCACTTCTTGAGCATATAAATATCCAGCAAGAAATATAGCGATAAGAAATGCTAATCTTGAATTGTTGCTTTTTGATACCTCCATGGCTTCAGGCAAATTTATTTTTATATCATAAAGATTCGCCTTTTGTCACTAAAATTTACAGCCCGAGCAAACTCAAAACTTTATATGTCAATCCAGCGAAAACTGCAGCACCAGGTAAATGTATGTCTTCCCTATAAAATGGAGTAATGAATGTTTTGTTAATTTTTTCAATCAATTGATGAGCTACTTCATCCGCTGAATGCTCAAGCTCGGAGAATTTTTTTGAAAGTTCTTTTTTATCAGAGAAATTCACGATTATTTTGTCAAGGATATCAGCTACTTCTAAAAGTTTATCAGATAGCTTTTCAAAAAGCACGAAGAACTCTTTCTCCTGTGGTATTGGTACTAACTTCGTTTTCTCATCTCCTTTTTGTTTTTAAAATTTATTTAACTTCATGAAATAAATCTTTAATTCCCCTTCTTGGAGTCGGTTCAGGTTCTTCATCTGGAAAACCTATAGGTAAAATTGCCACCGGTATTAAATCCCCACCTGCACCTATTATTTTCAGAACTTCTTTCTCATTAAAAGCACCAACCCAGACACTTCCAAGTCCAAGCGCTGTAGCTGAAAGTTGTGCATAAGCACATGCGATCGTTGCATCCTGAAGGCAATATAATTTTCTCCCACGCAAACCATATTTAATTGCAGACCTATCGGGATTCGCACAAAACACAAAGGCTATCGGCGCCTCAGCTATAAATTCCTGATCAAACGCTGCTTTAGAAAGTTGCTTTAACTTTATTTTGTCTCTTACCACGAAAACTTCAAACGCTTGTAAATTGCCAGCAGAGGGAGCAAGGTTAACCGCTTCAAAAATCAACTTCAACTTTTCTTCAGGTATATCGTCGGGCTTAAATTTTCTAATAGAATGCCTTCTTTTGACCACATCAAAGAACTCCATACCAAGAGCTTGTTTCAATTCTTGATAATCCGTATTTAATTGCAAGGTTTACAGCTTCTTTATACTCCTGTGCGGTTATCCTTCGTGCCAATTCCGGTTTTAAATATGCATTAAAACAAGGTCTATACTGAGCCATTATGTTAACATAAGTATTTCTTGAGATCTCGTTTGCTATAAATTCAAAAACCTTTTCCGAACCAGCAATATTATTCGGCAAAACGAGATGACGAACAAGCAAACCTCTGACAGCAATGCCATCAATAATTTCCAAATCTCCAACTTGACGCCACATTTCTTTTACCGCCTCACGCACAACATCCCAATAATTGGGCACACCTGAATATCTCAACCCGTAAAAGTTGTCCGAGTACTTTATGTCAGGCATATAAATATCAATGATACCATCAAGCAATTTCAATGTTTCCACCGACTCATAACCACCACAATTGTAAACTATTGGAATCCTAAGCCCTTTTTTAACCGCAATTTCAATCGCTTCAACTATTTGTGGGACATAGTGTGTTGGGGTTACAAGGTTAATGTTATGACAGCCAATTTTTTGTAAAAAAAGCATTGATTCAGCAAGCGTTTCAACTGTAACTATCTCCCCTTGCTTAAACCTACTTATTTCATAGTTTTGACAGTAAATGCAATTCATATTGCAACTTGCAAAGAAAATCGTCCCCGATCCATTACGCCCAACCAAACAATCCTCTTCCCCAAAATGCGGATGGACACCTGAAATTATCAATTCTTTCCCCACCCTACATTTACCCTTTTCCCCGATGTTTCTATTCACATGACAATTTCTTGGACACAAAGTACAATCATTTAAAATCTGCTTTAAAATCTCAACTCTATCCTTTAAATCCCCACTACTGCTAAGTTCTAAATATCTTGGCTCATATTTAACAGTTGTCAATGTTCTCATGAATTCAATTTAAATTTAAACTAAAACAAGACCCTGGGGATTTTCCCCAGGGCTTTTTTTACATCATGAAGTTGTCTTTGTCATAGCACCCCAAAAACCAAGAACAATCAAAATAATTCCAAGGATAATTGCGTTAGCAATCCCCTGCAATCCAGGGATAAAACCAGTGATACCAAGCCATATACCAGCCAATCCAATTATAACTGAAAAAACCTTCAAGAGACCTTTAATCTGACTGAAAAAAAGCCACAATCCCAGGGTGAATGAAAAAATCCCGGTTAAAAGATACAGCACTTCAAAATCTCCCTTTGAAATGGAAATCTTCATAAAACCCTGACCAAGAAGAAGCCAAAGACCGATGAGGAAGGTTACCCAAAATTGCCACATGGCGGACCTCCTTAATTTAATTTTATTTTATCGCTCGCCTTTTAAGCGAGCGCTATTTTTCAAGGGGGATAATTCAAGAAAAAGAGAAAAAGCAATATCCAAAAATTAAGTTAAAAAATTTTTAACTTATTTTCAAGTCAAAAA
>JAPYWO010000383.1 GCA_028276305.1 Candidatus Thermokryptus sp. | reverse complement strand
TAAATCTTCCGCCATCAGCTTCTCAGCTTGCTCTTCCTGCAAATTATGCTTCATTGCATATACTTTCAACAGACACTGTTAAATTCGTATGGTATAAAGCGCTTGATGGCAATGTACCACCTGATACGATTACATATTACTTACGGCTTTCAAGAGATTCAGCGATGACGCAAGTTGTTAGAGTTGACACTCTTGTTGCTGACACAGTTAAAGCGATAAAGGGCGCCGAATTATTCCCGTTGTTTGCACCCGGGGATACAACACTTGTCTTGTGGTGGAGGGTTGATGCAACTGATAAGAAATCACCCGCGGTAAAGAGCGTTGTATGGAAACTTAACTTAACTAAGCCAACGAAGGTTGAAGTAGCTGAAGAAGGAATCCCAACTGATTATTATTTGAGCCAGAATTATCCAAATCCGTTTAACCCAGTGACGACGATTAAATTTGGGTTGCCTGAGGACACTCAAGTTGAACTTTCGGTATACAATATCCTCGGGCAAAAGGTAGCAACACTTGTAAATGAGTATAAGAGAGCTGGTCATTATGTGGTTAATTTTGACGGGAGTAATTATGCCTCTGGAACATATTTCTATGTTTTGAGGGCTGGAAATAAAGTTCTAAAGAACAAGATGCTTTTGATTAAATAATTTTCCGTACCCCCATCTGTTCCAATCCATTGCCCTCCCCAGATATCTGGGGAGGGTTTTTTGTTATAAAGCAAAACTTCCACAAACTTTTTGTCCTTGTCTCAAATTTCCCCAAATTTAGAAAGCCCTTCCTTATAAAAAATCTTTGATTTTCAATTAGTTATGTTCTGGCACAGGTTTTGAAATCTAAATTTTTGAGTATAGATTTTTTGAACTTAAATCTCAAGGTTTTGATGAAACCTATTGATAAAAAAGAGCCGATTTTCACGATAGGAATTGTTGCACAGAGGTTGGGAATCTCTGAACATACGATAAGGATGTATGAACGCGAAGGTCTGATAATACCCTTTAAAAAGGAGAGCGGACATAGGTTATTTAGTGAATATGACATGGAACGGATTGAATGCATTAAAAAAACAATCGCTGAGAAAAAAATAAGCATTGCAGGTATAAGAAGGTTACTTGCTTTGATACCTTGTTGGGAAATTAAAAAGTGTCCAATTGAAATTCGTAAAGAGTGTCCAGCTTATATTGATTTTGATAGGCCATGTTGGCTTCACAAAGCAAATTTAAAAGGTGATTGTGCAACGAATGAGTGTCGTGAATGTGATGTGTACAATTCAATTAAAAGCTGTGATGAGTTAAAGGAGCTTTTGAAGAAGTTTCTCGTTAGCGCTCAAGTTTAAAACAAATTTCGGAGAAAACTAATGGAAAACAACAAACTTTCAATGGTTGTCTTCAGTGGTGATATGGACAAGCTTATGGCAGCTTTTATTATAGCAACGGGTGCTGCAGCTTCGGGAATGGAGGTGACAATGTTTTTCACATTTTGGGGTTTGCAGGCGATTAAAAAGAGAGAAAGAACCGGCAAAAGCTTTTTCGGACGGCTTCTTGGATTTATGTTAAAGGATATAAACGGTGTTGGTCCGAGCAAGATGAATTTCGGTGGAATAGGTCGCTGGATGTTCAAGAAAATGATGAAAGCGAAAAATGTTGCATTATTGGATCAATTAAGAGATATGGCTGTTCAACTGGGTGTTAAACTTGTCCCTTGTCAAATGAGCATGGAGGTTATGGAAATCTCACCAGAGAATTTAATTTCCGGTGTTTCAGCACCCGTTGGTGTTGCAAGTTTCCTTGAAGAGGCAAGGAATTCAAAAATTACACTTTTCATTTAAAAACAAAATTAAAACATTAAAATGACCGAGCAAATCAAAGTAGACCTCAAACTTGATCTCAAAGGATTGCTTTGTCCTTTACCGATCGTGAAATTATCGCAGGCGATAAAAGAACTGCCAGTTGGTGCCGTAATTGAAGGGGTAGCTACTGACCCTGGGGTTATGGCTGATGTTCCAGCATGGGCTAAATCAACTGGGCAAGAGCTTATTTCAATTGAACAGCAAGGGAAGGAATACAGATTTTTGATTAAAAAAGTAAAATGAGGGTTATATGCTGTTGTTTTCAAAGATACTTGCGTTTATTTCTCTTTTGTTCTTTATCGGAGGAATTTTGTATCATTACTTCGTCACTAAAAGATTAAAGTTTCCATCTGATTTTGCCCGTCCAAAAGGTTCATGGAAAGTTGGTGTTCTTTACTCCTTTACACTTGGTATGATGCCATGGGCGAAAGAAAGCACAAGAAGACATTGGATTGCTTATTTGCGTGGCGTTGCTTTCCATATCGGCATATTTTCAGGATTGTTCATTCTCGTTCTAAGTTTTTTCTCTGAGCACTTTAATGAAACCGTGAATTTAATTTTCGCATTGATCGTTGGATTTGGTGCTTTAATGGGGTTTGTTGGTATCGTTATGAGAATTTTTGAGAGAAATTTGAGGGAAATAAGCACGCTTGATGATTTTATTTCTGTAGTTCTTGTTTCCATTTCTCTT
>JAPYWO010000381.1 GCA_028276305.1 Candidatus Thermokryptus sp. | reverse complement strand
AGTACTTTTACTTCTCTTGAGAGCGGAGCGAAAGATGCCGACTTTGTGATTGAAGCTGCTACCGAAAATGTCAAGATAAAGAAGGACATTTTCAAAACACTTGATTTGACCTGTAAACCTGAAGCGGTGCTTGCGACGAACACATCTTCTATTTCAATTACTGAAATTGCCTCAGCTACAAATCGCCCAGATAAAGTCATAGGGATGCACTTTTTTAACCCTGTTCCTGTGATGAAACTTGTTGAGATAATCCGCGGTCATGATACTTCCGATGAGACATTTAGAATTACAAAGGAACTTGCCGAAAAGCTCGGCAAGGTTACAGTTGAGGTAAAGGATTATCCGGGGTTCGTTTCAAATCGTATTTTGATGCCTATGATAAATGAAGCGATTTACTGCTTGATGGAGGGCGTTGCGTCAGCAGAAGACATTGACACAGTGATGAAACTCGGGATGAACCATCCGATGGGACCACTTGCACTTGCTGATTTAATCGGACTTGATGTCTGTCTTTCAATTATGAATGTCTTGTATGAGGGATTTGGAGACCCAAAGTATAGACCGTGTCCATTGTTGAAGAAAATGGTCGCAGCGGGTTATCTCGGTAGAAAATCGGGAAAGGGATTTTACGATTATACTCAACAACAAAATAACAAAACACAACAATGAACTTCCAATTCACGGAGGAACAATTGATGATCAAAGAGACCGCGAGAAAATTCGCGGTTGAGGAACTTGCGCCAAAAGCGTCAGAGCGGGATGAAAAAGAGGAATTCCCGCACGAAGAGGTTAAAAAGCTAGCTGAACTTGGTTTCATGGGAATGATGGTCTCGGAAGCATACGGAGGAGCTGGACTTGACACTATAAGTTATGTACTTGCGATGGAAGAAATATCAAAGGTTGATGCATCTGTTGGGGTTATAATGTCGGTTAATAATTCGCTGGTGTGTTGGCCAATTGAAACTTATGGGACTGAGGAGCAAAAATTAAAATACCTTCCGCGACTTGCTCGGGGTGAATTGCTCGGAGCTTTTTGTCTCTCTGAACCAGAAGCAGGAAGCGATGCCTCAAATCAAAGAACAACAGCTGTAAGAGATGGCGACTTCTACATTTTGAATGGGACGAAAAATTTTATAACTAACGGCGTCTATGCTAATATACTCATCGTATTTGCACAAACAGATAAGGAAAAGGGTTCAAAAGGAATTTCGGCGTTCATAGTTGAGAAGGATTTTCCAGGGGTTATTGTTGCTAAAAAAGAGCGAAAGCTTGGAATAAGAAGTTCGGACACTGCGCAGATAGTTTTTGAGGACTGTAAAGTTCCCGCTGTTAATCGGCTTGGTGAAGAAGGGATGGGATTTAAGATAGCTATGACTACATTAAACGGCGGAAGGATAGGCATAGCTGCTCAAGCCCTTGGGATAGCGCAAGCGTCACTTGAAGCGTCAATTAAATATGCTAAAGAGAGGAAAACTTTTGGGAAGTTTTTGGCTGAGCATCAGGCGATACAGTTTAAAATTGCTGATATGGCTACTAAGATTGAAGCAGCTCGTTTGCTGACGCTTCTTGCAGCGTGGAAAAAGGACAGGGGCGAAAGATATGTTAAAGAGGCATCAATGGCGAAACTTTTCGCATCGCAAATTGCGGTTGAGGCATCGCTTGAGGCGGTTCAAATTTACGGAGGATATGGGTATATAAAAGATTTCCCAGTTGAAAGATACCTGAGGGATTCAAAAATCACAGAAATTTACGAAGGGACTTCAGAGATTCAGAGGATAATAATTGCGAGAGAGCTTCTTGAGATGAAAATTTGACTTCTCAAGTGGCGCGCTTTTGCGCGCCTTGTAAAATTTTTTCAACCCGATCAAAAATCATCATGGGAATATCATCACGATTTGCGATCGTCAATTTTATCAACTCCACATCTTGATGTGATTTTATTTTGTCAATGATTTCATCGCCTTTCTCTTTTATCGTTCCCACAAGAATTTTATCCGAATCAAGCAAGGAAAAAACCTTTTGGACAAATGTTTTTGAATAACATTCCATTTTCCCGATTTCATCAATTACTATTACCTCAGCGTCGGTGTCAATTGAGGGTATCGCTATGTTTTCAATGTCTTTTATATTGACACCGTATTTCCCAACTTTGTAAGGCGATTTTAGATTTATGTCGGCAAGAACTCCAACTTTACCATCAAGTGTTAAAATTTTAAACCCGGTTCTTTTTCCAGAAGCGTCCCTCATCTCCTCGGTGAAAAAACCGGAAATTTTAAGTTTCCCCTTCGCCAAGTCAACAAATTTTTTTATCGCTGTCGTTTTCCCCGTTCCAGGTGGTGAAGTTATAAGGATTTTTTTCTTCATAAAGTCGTTCTGTTTTCAATTGCTCTTACTATCGTTGCAGTATCCGCATATTCAAGCGCTGTTCCTATGGGCAAACCACGAGCTATTCTTGACACTTTAACTCCGAATGGTTTTATCAAGTTCGCAACATACATTGATGTTGTTTCGCCTTCTACACTTGGATTTAAAGCGATTATAACCTCGTTAATTCC
>JAPYWO010000380.1 GCA_028276305.1 Candidatus Thermokryptus sp. | reverse complement strand
ACCATCAAACTTTGCAAGCCCTCCCCACTTTGTTCCAATCCATTTATCCCCCTGTCCATCTATGGCTATTGCCCTAACATAGTCATCAGGCAAACCGGAATTTGAAGTGCTATAGACAGTCCAACTAACACCATCAAATTTTACAAGCCCTCCCCCATATGTTCCAATCCATTTATTTCCCTGTCCATCTATGGCTATCGCATAAACATGATTATCGGGTAGTTTGGAATTCCATTTGTCATAAACTATAAATTCACCTGTTGATTTGTTTAACTTAACAAGCCCACCACCCACTGTCCCAACCCAGAGATATTGACCTTCGTCAGCAAGGCACCTAATATATTTCCCACTTGTAAAGACAATCCATTCTTGGGATTGTGAAAGGGAAGGATTAATTACAATTAAAACAAAAATAAGCGAGATAAATGCTTTTATGCGGTGGTTGGTTTTGTTGTTAATCATGGCTTAACCCTTGCTTTGTTTTTCCTAATAAAACTTTAAAAAATTTTTTGAAAAAGTCAAGAAGAGATGGTTTTAATTAGGGGGTAAAAGAGAAAAATTTAATAGAACCCCTCACTTTAATTTCCTCCCGCAGGGGGAGAGAAAGGGACAACGAAAAGATTTTAACGACCCCTCACCCTTGCCTTCTCCTTCGGATATGTGGGTTGGGCTTGTCATTTGGACTCAGGTTGATCAAGGAAGTTAGGTTGAATTTCTTCTTTTGGGGTGGTGATTTTTTCTTCTTGAATTGGTCTTACCTGTTTTACAATTTCATCAATGCAAGCATCGTCGGTTTGAATTTTGATGGCTTTCTCTTTTTTTAAAAGCGTAATGTTTCCAACAGGTGGTGTTTCAAAAAGTGATGGGTCAATCACAAATAAAGGTATTTCCATTTTTATAGCTTTTTTAGCGGCGTCGTATGTTCCGCTATAGTGTATCTTGCCGTTTTTTTCTTCCTTTTCAGGTCCTGATTCTATCACTATAACTGCTTTTGAAAGGGCGCAAACAAGTTCATTTCTTGTCATTGCATTTTGAGCGCTCCAAGGTACCTGGGGATTAAATTGTGAGACAATCAAAATTTTATCTTTGTTGAAAAATTCGCTGATTTTACTTTCAGAAAAGTTTAATATCCCCATGCTAAGCACAATTGTTGTTGTGCCATTACTTTCAAGAGCTCCGATATGAGCTTGTGTATCAATTCCTTTAGCGTATCCCGATATTACATTTATGCCTTTTTTAGCAAGTTTTTGTGCGATTTCCCTGGCGAGTTCAAGTCCCTTTGTAGAGGCATTTCTTGAGCCAACTATTGCGACACTGGGTGAATTTAAAAGATCTATGTTCCCTTTACAAAATAGTATCGGGGGGTGGTCTTTTATAAGTTCTAATAACTGGCTCGGATATTTTTCATGGTCATAGAAAATAACTTGTATTCCTTCTTCAATTAACTTTTGGTAAGATACCCCGTTAATTTGTTCAAGTTTAATTATATCTTCTACATTTAAATTCTTATTTTTTACAGTTTTATAAATTGAGTAAATCAACTTATTGTCAAAATTAAAAAGCCAGGAGAGTTTATACCAGAATTCTTCCTTTGTCATCTTTTTGTTCTCGTCTTTGTTAGGACCAATACATATACTTCCTTGACTTTACCTTCTTCATATAAAACCCTTGTTATTTCTGTTAAAGTTTCACCAGAACGATATATATCGTCAAAGACAAGAAGTGATTTCCCAGCATATCGTCGTTTATCTTTAACTTTAAAAGCATCCTTAAGTTCTTCCTTTCTTGTAGTTGAATCGTCTATGTTTTTTAAGGAAGATGTCTCTTTAACTTTTATTAAGTAGTCAGTTATCACAGGCAAATTTAAGCGTTTTCCGATTTTTTGTGCAATTAGAGTAACAGGTTGGAATGGTCTGCTTAGGTCAGAGGGTGGTACGGGGATAATGGCTTTTAATTTGTTTATGAACTTTTGTCTTTTAAGGAAATTAGAAGCGATTTCAGCTAGGGGTTCAGCTTTTGAGCGATCATAACGATATTTCAGTTGGTAGAGCATTTCTCCTATTTCAGTTCTTTCGGTATCATATCCACCATCAGGTAAAGGGACGCTTCGTATGGTATGGATATCAAGGGCCCACCCCTCTTTCCAATTCCCAAATAGCCGTATTCCAGAAGGGGGGTTAGTTTGATTCCAGAAATTCATTGTAAAATTCATAATATTTTTAAGCTTTCGGTGATAATTTGGGAATTAATTTCTAAAAAGTCAATTTTTTATAGTGAAAAGGGGAATTAAAGAGGCAATCCCAACATTTCGTCAAAGTTTTTTAAGAAGGTTTTCCTGTGGATCTCACAAGGTCCATTGTCTTTTAAAGCTCGGATGTGTTCGGGTGTTGGATAACCGAGGTTTCTTTTGAAGTTATAGACGGGATACTTGGCGTCAAATACGGTCATCATAAGGATGTCTCTATTATGCTTTGCATAGATAGAGGCACAGCTTACTTGATAGATGAATTTGTCTGCTCTTGGGAGTGCTATCAGGTGAAGTCGTGTTGTTGGTAG
>JAPYWO010000378.1 GCA_028276305.1 Candidatus Thermokryptus sp. | reverse complement strand
CACCATTCATAAATTTTTGGCTAAATTTTTTGATGATTTTTTCAATTTTTGGGTCGGGAATATCGTTAAATAAAATTTTAACGGCGAACTTACCATCAATGGATTTATAGACCTCTCCTTGCCCTCCCGTAGCAATAGGTATGTCTTGGACTTCAATGTCGTTAATGTTGAAATTTATCGTGCTTGCGGTTATTTCATTAAAATTAACCCTCATGGTAATTTAAATTGTGTTATTTAATGCATTGAAAAAGTTTGGAGAGGTCATTATACCTATGGTTGTATCATCGTCTATTTGTTTTATGAAGTTATCTTTTAGGTCCTTTAAGAGTTCTTCAAGATCATTTTCGGTTTTAACATGTGTTAGGTTTGAGATAATGAAGCCGATCATTTTAGGATATTCTTGCCAGATTTCGTTCTCGTTATCAGAGCTTTTGGCGAAGTTAAGTTTTTCTATTGAAAAAGCGCCGTCTGTTGTAAGTATGATGCAAAATTCAGAGGATAATCTGAGATGGTATATATCTGGTTTAAAGAATTTAATTGGGTTGAAAAATTTAGTGAGTTTATCTTCGGCATCTATATCTGGGGCGATGAGGCAAGTGAAGATAGGTGGGTTAAAGTAAACGAATTCAGGTTTAATAAGGACAGCCGAGCAGTTACCAAGTGATGCGATATGAATCATTTTGCCATCATTTATTGCTGTGATGACGGTTGTGCCGAACTCATGGATCGGTTTTCCCTCACAGAATAGTTTGAACTGGTGGAAAGCTTCTTTAAAGGCGAGGTCAAGGTTTAGGTTTTTAGATTTAATTTTCTCCCGCAAAAATTCAGTGATGAATTTTGATGACTCAGCTGAGTATTTTAGCGAACCAATCCCATCGGCAATAATCAAGGATTCAACGGGATATTTTAAAATTTCAATCGCATCTTGGTTTATCTTGTTTGAAAAGGATATTCCTGAGATCATAAGTTGACATTTGTTTCTTTTGTTAGAGTGGTCATAAAAAAGTTTCTGATTTTTTCAATGTCCCTTTCCTCAGTGTAGAGCTCATCGGATGAAGCTATACTTTTCATCATGTTTCTTGCGATTGATGATATGGATTCATCAAGAGATGGGAGCAAGCAGACGGCGATTTTTATACCTTTGGCTTTGATTTCACTTGCTATGCGTGGCAATTCATCCTCACGGATATTTGCTTCGCCATCGGTCAAAATGAATATAACGACAGAGCTACGCACATTTGAAGTTTGGATGTAGTTTACGCTCATCTCTTTTGCCTTTTCGAGGGCTTCGGTGAGATTCGTTCCTCCGTTTCTGATTGAAGTAACGAGCGAGAAAGTTTCCGGGTTAAGAGTGATAAGTTGAACGGGATTTAAAACTATGCGGGCGTCAATGGCGAAATCAATGCATGCGATATCAAAATTTTGTTTGATTCGAGATTCCTTGAGTCGGTAGAACAAGTTTCTAACCACTTGATTTAAGGCATCAATTTTAGATAAATTTCCTATTGTTGTTTCTGTCATAGAACTTGATGCGTCGGTCACAAACAAAACAAGTTGGGATTTGGTCCTGAACGGGACTATATTTCTTTCTTTTTGGACTCTGCTTGGCATGGCTTTTATAAAATTTTGTTTTTAAAATTTTCTTGGCTACTCATAAATAATTATAAATTTGACCAGTTACATGGGGTTATCTTATTCCTACAAGGAGATCTGCTGAATAATTTTTTAGATTCGCATTGGCATAGCCAAAATATAAGCGCCAGAATTTTTCAACTTGTTTTAACCTCGTTGGATTATCCGCTCTTATTCCAATGACATATACATCTGAACCTGTCAAATCTGGGATATAATCTTTTGACTTAAGGGAAGTGATTATATCGTTTATCTTACTATCTGTGAGGTTAATTTTCCGGAAATTAAGGTTATGGCTTTCGTTAAGCATATCTGAGAAAATTATAATGATGTTTTTCGTATTGTTAACGAGCAGTTTTTCTGCGATTTTAAGGGCACCGAATATATCAGTGTAATTTGTGCCTTCTGCGTTTAACATTTTAATTATTTTTTCCTTTAAGAACTTCCGTTGTGCATTTAAGATGGAGTCAATTTTTTCTTTTAAGAAATAGTTATCTTGTTGATCTATAAAGGGATCAATTTCAGGAGGGAGTTTAAATGTATATTTAGAGAGTACAGCTGGTTCAATTTCAGAAAATGAATTTATAGAAATAATTGAGACAGTATCGTAAAATCCAATGGCGTTGACAACCTTATCTATGGAATTTGTGTATTTTGAAAAGAAGGGTGTAAAGCTTTTACTTTGATCTACCAAGATTATGAAGTTAAAACCTTTATTTACTTTTGCACAGGCGGAGAGGAGTATTGTTAAGATAAGGATTAATTTCTTCATAATCTCACCTCCGTTTTTTTAAATTTGGATTGCTAAATAGTAATTTTCGCAGAGTTCCTTAACTGTCTTGAATGTCAATTCAATTGGAACTTTGATGAGCGGTTTTATCTCAGCTATTGACTCATCAAATTTTGCCCTTTTACCTGCTTTTATCAA
>JAPYWO010000377.1 GCA_028276305.1 Candidatus Thermokryptus sp. | reverse complement strand
CCGCCAAGCGTTGAAGAAACAATCTACATCTTGATGAACATCAAAGACAAGTATGAAGAACACCACAATGTCAGATACACCGAAAAGGCAATTGAAGCAGCTGTTAGATTAAGCGACAGATATATAACCGATAGATATTTGCCCGACAAGGCAATTGATGTCATGGACGAAGCCGGCGCAAGGGTTCACCTCTCACACATAGTTGTTCCAAAGGAAATAGTTGAGCTTGAAGAGGAGATTGAAAAAATCAGACAAATGAAAAATCAAGTCGTAAGAAATCAGGATTTTGAACAAGCTGCGAGATTGCGCGACCTTGAAAAGAAACTTTTAAGCGACCTTGAAATCGCAAAGAGAGAATGGGAAATAAAAGCCCAAAGCATGGTCTTTGAAGTCACCGAGGAAGACATAGCAGAAGTAGTCGCGATGATGACAGGGATACCTGTTAATAAGATAAGTCAATCTGAGTCCGAGAAGTTGATAAACATGGCTGAGGAATTGAAAAAACAAGTTGTAGGTCAAGATGAGGCGATTGAGAAACTGACACGCGCCATAAGAAGAGCAAGAGCTGGTTTAAAGGACCCACGCAGACCTATCGGCTCTTTTATATTCCTTGGACCAACTGGGGTTGGGAAGACAGAACTCGCAAAAGCCCTTGCAAGATATCTCTTTGACACAGAAGATGCCTTGATAAGAATTGATATGAGCGAATATATGGAAAAGTTTAATGTCTCACGCTTGATAGGTGCTCCCCCTGGATATGTCGGCTATGAAGAAGGTGGGCAGTTAACCGAAAAAGTTAGAAGAAAGCCGTATTCTGTAGTTTTGTTTGATGAAATTGAAAAAGCCCATCCAGATGTTTTCAACATATTGTTACAGGTCCTTGATGACGGACAATTGACGGACAGTTTGGGGAGAAGAGTTGATTTCAGGAACACGATCATAATAATGACATCAAATATTGGAACGAGAGATATAAAGGTCACTGGCGGAATTGGTTTTGGGATTGGAGAAACGCCCAAGGATAGATTTGAAGCGATGAAAGCCACGATTGAGGAAGCTGTAAAAAGGGTCTTCAGCCCCGAGTTCCTGAATAGAATTGACGAGATAATTATATTCAAACCGCTTGAGAAAGAACACATAATGCAAATCGTTGATATAGCGGTTCAAGATATTTTGAAACGTCTAAAGACGATGAACATGACGCTTGAATTGACCCGAAGTGCGAAAGAATTTCTCGCGGAAAAAGGTTATGACCCCGCATTTGGTGCAAGACCTTTGAAGAGAGCAGTTCAAAAGTATCTTGAGGAGCCATTATCCGAAGAGATTTTAAAGGGTAAATTTGCCTCCGGAAGTGTCATAAAAGTTAAGTTATCAAAGAATCGCGATGAGCTTGTTTTCTACGATGCGAGCAAACAAAAAGGAGAGCCAGAAGAACTTGCGGAAGAGGAAAAATAAACTTTCCTAATTATGCAGTTTTCCCAAATTTCAACCGAACAAGTTTTAAACATCTTCAAGGAAACGGGGGCTCTACTTGAAGGACACTTTTTATTGACCTCGGGGCTTCACAGCCCCAGGTATTTTCAATGTGCAAAAGTCCTTCAGTATCCGGAATATGCGGAAGTTCTGTGCAGACAAATCTCAAGACATTTCTATACAAGCGAAGTTGAACTTGTAATCTCACCAGCTATAGGCGGGATAATTGTAGGGTATGAGGTTGCAAGACAACTTGAAGCAAGGAATATATTTGCTGAAAGAGAAAGCGGGGTTATGAAATTAAGGCGCGGTTTTGAGATAAAACAAGGTGAAAGAGTCCTAGTGTGTGAAGATGTCGTCACAACCGGGGGAAGCGTTTTTGAAGTAATTGATCTTGTAAAAAATGCCGGCGGGAAATTGATCGGCGTTGGATGTATAGTTGACCGAAGCGGTGGGAAAATTGACTTCGGGACAAGATTTGCAGCTGTGATACGACTTGAGGTCCCATCTTTCAAACCAGAAGAATGTCCGCTCTGTAAGGAAGGCGTTGAACTAATAAAACCAGGTAGCAGAGGAATTTATTAAAAAATCAACCAAAAATTTCATCTATGACGGGGGAAAACATCAAAGGAAACATGAAACTTAAAAAACGCAATATAATCTACCAAGGAAAGGTCTTCAACATAATAGTTGATGAACTTGAATACTTTGGCTCAGGAAATCACACGATACGCGAAGTTGTTGAACATCCAGGGGGCGCTGTGATCTTGGGTGTTCTACCGGACGAAAAAATCATCCTTATAAAGCAGTATAGATATCCAATTGATAAATTCATATACGAGCTTCCAGCTGGAAAACTTGATCCTGGGGAAGACCCAAAAATTTGTGCCATAAGAGAGCTTGAGGAAGAAACGGGATTCAAGCCCAGTGATATTGAACTTTTAACATACATTTATACAAGCCCTGGTTTTTGTAGCGAAAAACTTTACATTTATCTTGCAACAAATCTTCAAAAAGTTAAACAAAATCTTGAAGAGGGGGAACTCATATCCGTTGAATTCAAAACCATTGACGAGGCAATTAAGATGATCTTGAATG
>JAPYWO010000376.1 GCA_028276305.1 Candidatus Thermokryptus sp. | reverse complement strand
GTGCAATTTCAATCAACGGATCAATATCAGCTGGCTGTCCATAAAGATGAACTGCTACAATGGCTTTTGTTTTTTTATTAATGACATTCTCAACTTTTTCAGTATCAATGTTGTAACTTTCTGGATGGCAATCAACGAAAACCGGTTTTGCTCCACAAAGTGTTGCCCCCCACGCGGTTGCAATAAAAGTATTTGCCGGTATTATAACCTCATCGCCAGATTTAATACCCAACGCCCATAAGGCAATATGATTACCATCGGTTCCAGAACTCAGTCCAACACAATGCTTAACATCATGCATTTTCGCAAATTCACTTTCAAACTCTTGAACTGGCTTCCCAAGTATAAAGGATGTGCTTTCAAGAACCTCAGTTATAGCCTTGTCAATTTCAGATTTGATTTGCTTGTATTGAGCTTTAAGGTCAAGAAAAGGGACTTGCATTTACTGTTAATCTCTTTAATTTTTAAGTTTATCCAAAATTATCTTAATGAATTGCTCACGAACCCCACAATTTAATTTCTTTAAACTCCTATTTATTTTCTTTTCTATTTTAATCTTTTTTATATCACTAAGAGTTCTTATAAAAGTTAATCTGCCATTTCTTGATAACTCAAGGTCAATCGCTGCTGGCTTACCAGTAAAAATGCTATAAGAAGGTGTCCCAAGCACAGATGCTTCCCGAACCATAGTTCCACCTCCTGAAATTACAGCATCTGAATAATAAATGAGATTCGGACCATCTAACGGTACATCGGGAATAAAAATTTTATTTTTGAAAACTTTTAGATAATCTAAATCTTCTTTAGTCCTTGGTATTAAGACAACATAACAGTCATAATTACAAATATAATCAAGAGTTTTTCTATAAACGATTTCACTAAATTCATTATGATAATTTGCATGACGAGCGGGTGGGCGAATTGTTATGAGTGGTTTCTCTTTAATATTCTTGAAAGGTAAATTCTTTAAAAAATTCTCATCTGGAATAAAATCACAAAGGTAAATTTCCTCCTTTATTCCATCATAATAACTAAACTTTGAATCTGGAAACATATTGCGCAAAACAGATGGAATAACAATCCAATTACTGAGGTGTTTAATTATAAATAATTCTGTATGCTCATAATCAAAAGCAGATATTACTGGTACATTAAGCGCTTTCGCAGCTATAATACCAGCCCTCGCTCCGTGATTAACCATTAGATCAATCTTAAAACTTTCAAGAGCCTTATATAAACCATATGCGCGTTTTAAAGTTGCTAAAATCTTTTTCATTTTAGATCTTCCGCCGTGACCATCTACCCGTATATACGGAATTTTATACTTATCAAGCAAAGGTAATGTTTGGGCAAAATCCCTAGCTGTTACTATAATATCATATCCCTCGTTTTGTAGAATTTTAATTATGGGAGCAAATAAAAGAACATGAGGTGAATTATCTATATCAAACCATATTGACTTCATAGCTACCTACTCAAACAACTTTTCAATTAAAATCTTAACAATTCTTTCGCTTGCTTTTCCATCCCATAGCTCTGGTATTTTCCCATTCTTAAAATTACCATTCAAAATTTCCATTATATACTTAAAAGCCACAGTAATATCCTCCCCAGAGAGTACATTTGTTCCAATTTCAACGGTAACTGGTCTTTCTGTTGAATTTCTTAAAGTAATACACGGAATCCCTAAGTATGTCGTTTCCTCCTGAATACCCCCGCTATCGGTTAACACAAAAGCCGAATTCTTAATTAAAGCTATAAAATCTATATATCCGAGAGGTTTAGTTGCTATAATATTGTGATTTAAAAATTTCAATAAGTCATACTTTTCAAGATTTTGAGCTGTTCTTGGATGTATTGGAAAAACTATTCTTTTATATTCTGAAATATCCACGAGAAGATCTATTATTTGCTTTAACCTTTCTTTACTATCAACATTTGAAGGTCTGTGGAGAGTAACAACTCCATACTGAGACGGTTTAAGAGAAAAAAATCTAAGAATTTCTGACCTTTCTACTTTTGGCAAATAAGTTATCAAGCTATCAATCATAACATTACCAACAAAAAAAATTTTTTCATCAGAAATACCTTCTCTTTTTAAATTTTTTACACCACTTTCTTCACTAACAAAAAGATAATCAGAAATTGCATCTGTTAAGATACGGTTAATTTCCTCAGGCATAGTTCTATCAAAACTCCTCAAGCCAGCTTCAACATGGGCTACTTTAATACCAAGTTTAACAGCCGTCAAACTACACGCAATTGTTGAATTAACATCACCAACAACTATAACCAAATCCGGTTTCTCACTTATCAAAATTTTCTCAAACTCAATCATTATTCGCGCAGTTTGAACTGCATGGCTACCACTTCCCACTCCAAGATAAAAGTCCGGCTCTGGAAGCTCTAAATCTTTAAAAAACACATCTGACATATTACTATCATAATGTTGACCTGTATGGCAAATCTTATGAATAAGAGGAAAATCCGAATGATCTCTCAAGAAATTCTGAATCGCTCTATTAATAGGAGCTACCTTCATAAAATTTGGTCTTGCTCCAACTACAGAAAT
>JAPYWO010000375.1 GCA_028276305.1 Candidatus Thermokryptus sp. | reverse complement strand
GTGAAGACCTCGGCAAAGTAAATATCCCATAGGAAGAAGTTTTTATCTTTTCTCCCATCGGTGTAGGCGATGAGTTCTTCTTTTGCTTTATCTATGTCAAAGCCAAGTTTTTTGGATAATTTTTTCTTTTCTTCTTTAATATATTTTTCCCTTTGTTCTTCCTGGGTGATTGAGTTTGCCTTTTCCTCTATTCGTCTTAGTTCGCTGAACTTTTGTTTCAATTTTTCTTCAAAGATTTCAATTATCTTTTCGTCAATTTTCTTCCGCAAGTCCTGTTTCTTTGAAACATCGGGTTCGCTCTGGTATTGGCTTTTAAGCTCTTCAAATTCTGATATTAGTTGTTTATATCGTGATTCAAAGTCCAGAGGGAGTTCTCCGGTAGGTGTGGAGTTTTGTTTAAAATCAATGTTGTAGAATGTAGATATAAGGGAATTGCCTTGCATTATTTTGAAGTCAAGATTTGGGAGTGGTTCAATTCCGTAGTTTTCTTCGTTAGGATCAATCGTTTCGTCAACGAGGAGTGAGATGAAAAATCTAAGTTTTGCTATTTCAACTGCGATTTGTTGTATATCAACTCCGTAGATGCATTTTTCGATCAGGTAGAGTTTTCTGCCGTAGTCGGGGTTTTTCTCTTTAAATCTTTTTTTGATTTGTTCAATAAGTTCTTTTTGGAGGACTGGGTCTTTTACGCTTTTCTTTATGCCTTCTATTTGAGTTGCTTCCCATTTGGAGTTATCTGGGTCTAATTTATGCAGTAGGAAGACAAGACGGTTGAGGATGCGCATTGGGAAGGCGCCACTTCCTACAGCGGGGTCAACGATTCTGAGAGAGTCAATAAGATTTATAATTTTTGATGTCGTATTTTCATCAAATGGATTTTGGTAATCTTCTTTTGAGAATAGTTTATTTAGATTTTCCTCGTCTATGTCCGGGATGTTCGTTTTGAAGTATTCTTTCAGTGATTCATCAACCATATAATCAACGATTTCCCTTGGGGTGTAGTAGCTTCCGGTGGCTTTTCTTGCGGTTGTAGCGGTTTCCGGGTTATAGGATGCGAGGAGGTTTTCAAAGACATTGCCAAGTAGTTCGGGATCTAATGCGACTTCTACATCATCTGGTTCATTTTCGTCAATTGTGAAGTTATATTGTTGTAGTATTTTGATCAAGCCCTTAACTTCGGTTTTTTTGTATTTTGGATCATTGTAGTCCTCTGACAGGTCGGCGTAGTCCATTTCAGCGAAGAATAGGTAGTTTGGGAAGAATGGTTGATTTTCCTTCGTATCGGTGAAGCCGTCAACATATTTGCGTTCTTCTTTGTTTTTTGATTTATAGTCAAGGCATTCAAATAAACCGCCGTTTAGAAATGGGATTGGTAGAAAGTATTTTTTAATTGCTTCTTCGCTATTGATGAACAGGTCTTCGTAGCGATAGACATTATGATTTCCGAAATCGGTGTTATAGCCCTTGTGTCCTCTTTCCCTACTTCTAAATCTCCTTTCTTCTTGCTTTGTGTTGAGAGTTGCAAAGAATAGGTTTTGTAAAATCGCCAGATAGAAGTTTGAGGAATTTTTGCTATATGGGTCAAAGTTTTTAAGGATGTTTTTCAAAGATTTTTCATCAAATAGTTCGTCAGGGATGAGATTTCTGACTTTCATGAACCATATAAAGATGATCCTTGTGATTAGCCGTATGACTGCTATATTTCTCCCGTTTGGCAGTTCTTCAGCTCCTTTAGGGAAGCGGACATTTTTTATAGCCCAGAAATACCAGTTAGCGATCTCCTGATAAAATTGTCTTGTAACTGGTTCAACTGAAAATGCTTCTTTTATTTTTTCAAGGGATGAGAAATCACCTTGTCCGATCTGTTGTAGGAATGTCTTGTTTGTTTTTTCTTTGCTTACAAAGTATGTAAATCTTTTGAACAGGCTAAATTTTCTTCTTGTTCCAGAGTATTCAGTATAAATGAGTGAAAATCTAAAATTTCCACTTCGGTCATAAAAGATAAAAATGCCCGCATCTGTGTTCGTATCTTTTAAGATTCTCTTTCCGAGTTCATATTGTTTTTTCTTTCCTGATCTTTCGGTAAGTTCTTTTAAAGATTGGAATGCGCAAGTTATAAGTTTGTCTTTCTTTTCGTTCTGAAATTCAATTTCTCCGATAATTTTCCCAGATGTGAAATAGTCGTCTCTATAATAATCTAAGTTTTCCCTGAGAGGTCTAAAATTGTGGTTCTTTTCCCTGAAAAAATGTACAAATTTTTCTATTGAGAAACTTTCAATTATATCCTCCAAAATTTTTCTGCCATTTATGTTCCCCATAGTTCCTCCTCAAATTTTTTCAATTAGTTCTTGTATTTGTTCTGGGGAGGAAAGATTGATTTTCAATGGCAATTATAATCTCTCTGTGTAAAGTTTTTGCCTTTTCTTTCTCTTTTATTAAGTAATCATCACCGCCGAGTTCATCTTTTAACTTTTTCAGTTCTTCTACGGTTTTTCTGATTTTATCTTCGGAGATTTCAAGATTTGTAATTCGCCTCAGGGTGTAGTCAGGTAAGGTTCCATAATCAAGTATATCTTCTAAAAGAGTC
>JAPYWO010000373.1 GCA_028276305.1 Candidatus Thermokryptus sp. | reverse complement strand
CTTTTTTTATTATATCAGCTCGCTTCGGCGGTGGGACAAGTCGCCAAGATTGATATGCTTTACGAGCTGCTTTGACGGCTTCTTCAACATCTTCGGGACCCGACTTCGGGAAAATCCCTATGATGTCGTCCCAATTGGCGGGATTTCTGTTTTCAAAAGTTTTCCCTGATTTTGCATCAACCCACTTGCCATTAATGTAATTTTTGAATACCTCAGCCATAGGTCGTTTCTCCTTAATTTTATTTGTAAATTTCGTTTCTATGACCGATTAGATGAACTGTTATGATTTTCTTCTCAAAGTCAACGGAGTAGATAACCCTATAATCTCCAACCCTGAGTTTAAATTTGTCTTTCCACAACTCGCCTTTCAATCGCTCTGGTTTTATCATATCAAAATTTTCAGCAAGCCATTCAATTTTCGTTTTTATTCTTTCTCTTACCTCGGCTGATAATTTTCCCACATCTTTAAGAACGCTTTCGGCATAAACAACCTTATACATCTTCACCTCGTTCAACTTTTGCCCAAAATTCATCGTGTGGAATCGTTTTCTCCTCGCCAGCGAAGGATTTTTTCAGTCGTTCAATTATTTCGGGTTTCAATTCAAGACCTTCATCGGGGTCAAATCCAAGCTCGTAAATTTTACGCTCAACGATTTCCTCTATTATCTCAACAAGTTCGCCAACCGTCAAATCGGAAACCTTTTTCCCTTTGTTTATCTGCGCAATCATAGGCAAATCTTTTTATTTTTCAATTCCTATTTTTTCAAAGATGAAGTCAATTTTTTCCAAGATGCTTTTATAGTCAAAAATTTTTTCAAGCTCACCATCCCCGAGATATTTTATGATGTCTTCGTCTTCCTTTAAAACATCAATGAAATTTTCACCCGTTTTCCAGCATCTCATCGCATTTCTTTGGACAATTTTATAAGCCGTTTCTCTTGTTAAGCCCTTTTCAACGAGTGCGAGCAAAACTTTCTGCGAAAAGATCAACCCTTTGGTCAAGTTTAGATTTCTCAGCATCCTTTCGGGATAGACAATAAGTTTGTCAATTATATCTGTCATCTCACTCAACATAAAGTCAACCAAGATTGTGCTATCCGGGATTATAACTCTTTCAACGGATGAATGAGATATGTCCCTTTCGTGCCAAAGCGGTATGTTTTCCATTCCAGCGATTGCATTTGCTCTCACGATGCGAGCAAGCCCTGCTATTCTCTCACATCTTACAGGATTTCTTTTATGTGGCATAGCTGAAGAACCTTTTTGCCCCTCAGAAAAATATTCTTCAGCTTCAAGAACCTCTGTCCTTTGTAAATGTCTTATCTCCGTGGCGAATTTTTCCAGTGATGACGCAATTATAGCAAGCGTGTTTAAGTACTCCGCATGCTTATCCCTTTGGATTATCTGGGTGGAGATAGGTTCAACTTTAAGACCGAGCTTTTCACATACATACTCTTCAACAAATGGATTGACATTGTCATAAGTTCCAACAGCGCCAGCAATTTTACCGTATGCTATATTTTCAGTAGCCCTTTTCATTCTTTCAATGTTTCTTTTTGTCTCCTCATACCAAAGGGCGAATTTAAATCCAAGAGTTATTGGCTCGGCGTGAACGCCATGTGTCCGCCCGATCATAAGTGTGTATTTGTATTCTATCGCCTTTCGTTTTAAAACTTCTGCAAGTTTTTCAAGCCCAGAGGTTATCAACTCGCCAGCTTGCTTCATCTGAAGCGCAAGACATGTGTCAAGTATATCTGACGATGTCATACCGTAGTGAATATACTTTGACGCTTCTCCGACATTTTCTGCAACATTTGTCAAGAAGGCAACGACATCGTGCTTGACAACACTTTCAATTTCAAGTATTCTTTGAATGTCAAACTTTGCTTTACTTTTTATCTCGTCAACCGCTTCACTCGGAACAAGACCAAGTTTTGAGTGCGCTTCAACAGCTAAAATCTCAATTTGAAGCCAGATGTTAAATTTGTTTTCGTCCGACCAAATTCTCGCCATCTCTTCCCTTGTGTATCTCTGAATCATGACCTTTCAAGTTTCATTTTTATGTAAATTTCCCTTCCTTCCCTTAAAACTTTGAAATTTAAAACATCTCCAACCTTGGACATTTGAATTAATTCAATCAATGTCTGATCATCTTTTATCGGTTCGTTGTTAACCTCAATTATTAAGTCCCCCTCTTTAAACCCCGCTTTTTGAGCGGGGCTTCCCGGTGAAACATCTGTAACTATCACACCTTCAACCTTTGAGAGCTTGAAATATCTTGCGAGGTTTTCATCAAGAGTTTGAACTTTCATCCCTATTTTAAAGTCCCTATCAATTTTTCCTTTCCTTATCAGTTCGTCAATTATCGCCTTTGCTCTGTTGATCGGAATTGCAAATCCAACTCCGACATTTCCTTGATTTGGCGTGTAAATTACAGTGTTAATCCCAATTACTTCTCCAAGAGCATTCAGAAGTGGACCCCCGCTATTACCGCTATTTATCGCTGCATCTGTCTGGATCATATCTCTATAAATTCGCCCCTCAACTGAATGAAGATTCATCTTCACTGCGCTGATTACTCCTACGGTCA
>JAPYWO010000374.1 GCA_028276305.1 Candidatus Thermokryptus sp. | reverse complement strand
ATTTTTGATAGTTGACAGCTCTTTTGTATGGTCTTGTTCCCGTGCCGAGGAATACATCTTTAAATTGGTTCATCCCGGCGTTTGTGAAAAGTAGCGTCGGGTCATCAAAAGGTATAACTGGGGAGCTTGGAACAAATGTATGTCCTCTTTGTTCAAAAAATTTAACAAAGGAAGTTCTTACATCTTGCGCTTTCATTTTTTCTATGTGAGAGATTTTGTTTTCCTTGGTAAAAATCTAATAAAAGGGTTGGACTCTTGCAAATAAAAATGGTGGGCGCTGCAGGATTCGAACCTGCGACCTCTACCGTGTGAAGGTAGCGCTCTGGACCAACTGAGCTAAGCGCCCATTTCTGACTTAAATTTAAGAATCAAAGTTGTCAAATTCAAGCCAGGGGTATTGACTTTTTTGTTTTGATTTATTATATTAGTTAGGAATCCTAACATATTTTAAAAACAAATAAATGGTGCTGTCATGATTAAAAAATCGGTCATCTTTTTCGGGCTTATCTTCGTCGTCACCGTCTTATTTGTTTTAAGTTTGTCGGGTCAGGGGAAGTCGCAAGTTCCGTATCCAGAAGGATACAGGAATTGGGTCCATGTTAAGTCAATGTTGATACTCCCTGGGCATCCGCTTTATGATGCGTTTGGCGGAATTCATCATATTTACGCAAATGATAAAGCCCTGCGGGGTTACAAGACGGGGAAATTTCCCGATGGTTCGGTGATCGTCTTTGATTTGCTTGAGGCAAAATCGGAAAGTAATACCTATGTTGAGGGTCCGAGGAAGGTCGTCGGCGTGATGTATAAAAATTCAAAGAAGTTCAAGGATACCGGTGGCTGGGGATTTGAAGCTTTTAAAGGCGATACTAAAGAAAGGGTTGTGAAAAATGCGGTAGAGGATTGTTTTTCTTGTCACGCTTCTCAGGAGAAAGAGGATTTTGTTTTTAGCAAGTTCAGGAAGTAAATTTGTTTGAAAAGGCGGGGGATTATATCCCCCGCAGGTTAAAAATTTTATCTTTAAATCTTTTTATGTCATCAATCTTTGATCCAAAGGAGCAAGAGAAAAACATAGATGCTAAAATTGTCGCTGGGCTTGAGAGAATATCAAGGGTTTTCAAACTTTTGCTTTGGGATGTTGCAAAAGAGGAAAATTTAAGCCCGATTCAAATTCAGTTTCTCATTTATCTCGCCTATAACCGAGCTTCAAGGTCTCGTATAACTGATATCGCAAATGAATTCGGTCTGACGAAGGCAACTGTGAGCGATGCTATCTCATCTCTTGAGGAGAAAGGGCTTGTCACAAGGGTTGAAAATAAAGAGGATAGAAGGAATTACTTTCTAAAATTGACTCAGAAAGGGAAAAAAGTCGCCGAAGGTGTTTCAAATTGGGCGGATGTTTTAAAGAATGAATTAAAAAATTTTAGCGTTAAGGAAAAGGAAACGCTTCTTTCTTTTATTTTGAATTTAATAGGTGCGCTTTACGATGCGGGAATTATAACTGTTCAAAGGATGTGTTTTTCCTGTGTTTACTTTCAAAAAAATGCCCATCCCGATTCAAAATCACCCCACCATTGTGGACTTCTTGATAAGCCACTTTCAAGCGTTGAGATACGACTTGATTGTGAGGACTATGAACCCACCGTAAAATCCGCTTGAACTTTTCAAAATTTTCAATTAACATATTAGCGAGATTTAAAAACAAAAACTTTTCCACCATGAGAAAGGCAAAAGCATACTTCTTTTTGATCATTTTATTTACATTCACAGTTTACGGACAAAAGAAATTAACACTTGATGACATCTTCAAGTCCGCGAAGTTTAGAACTAATTTCCTCTCAATGCAATGGTTACCGGGTGAGGATGCTTATACGACGATTAAGTATGATTCGCTTTCTCGGTCAATGGCGATTTACAGATACGATTTGAGAACAGGTAAAGAAACACTTATAGTCAATTATGCTCGTCTTGATTCCCAAGTTTCGGGTTTTTCAAAGGATGTGAGTGCCTATTTCTTTTCGCCAGATAAGAGGTATATACTTTTCACCGGTAGTTTGCCAGCGAGGAGATTGAAAACGGGCGGGAATTTTTACCTGTATGATATCAAGACGGGGACGCTTAAGAAGATAACGGATACGGAAGAAACGCAAGCGATAATTAAGTTTTCACCAAACGGTAGATTTATAAGTTTTGTCAGAAGCAACAATATATATGTTTATGAAATTGCGACGGGGAATTTCAAACAGCTTACATTTGATGGTTCGGAGACGATAATCAACGGGAATTTTGATTGGGTTTATGAAGAGGAGTTCAGCATAATAGATGGGTATGAGTGGTCGCCGGATGGGAAATTTATTGCTTTCTGGCGACTTGATCAATCAAATGTTCCAGTTTTTAAGTTGATTGATTACGAGCCGACATATTTGAAAGTTGTTGATCAACGCTATCCATATGCTGGCTATCCAAATTCAAAAGTAAAGATAGGTATCGTTGATGTTGAAACGGGTGAGACGAAATGGATTGACTTTGGGGAGGAAGATATTTACATTCCGAGGATTAACTGGACGAAGACGCCTGGTGTTTTGTCATATCA
>JAPYWO010000370.1 GCA_028276305.1 Candidatus Thermokryptus sp. | reverse complement strand
TGAGTAGTAATCTCTCAACTCAGAGCTTATATCTTTGACATAAAATGCTTTAAATCCATATTCCTCCATTTTGCTTATCTTCTCATCAAGTGAATCAATGCTACCTCCTTCAATATACCAAGCATCTTTTACATAAGTTGGGACGGGCGTTTTTTTCCAGTAGAAATCAGCAATTCCAATCGTTGAGTTTTGCTTAAGAACCCTGAAAAACTCCTTTAAAATTTTGCTTTTCTTATACTGGCTTAAAATTCCCTCTGTAATAATTGCGTCAAAACTTTCATCTTTAAAATCAAGGTTTAATGGACTCATAATCTTGACGCTAACTTTGTCACCAAGACCTGCTTCAATTATTTCACCCTTTGCCTCCATGACGATCTGGGGAACTTCATTTATCCCGAAGACATTGCAATTAAAGTTTTTGGCTATATAAATCAAACTTTCCCTTAAATTAACACTTGCTACAAGGACATTGTACCCGTCTTTAATTTCAATTTTTGAACATAAAAGTTCGGTTATCTTCGTGCCCCCAAGAACGGGTAGTTTTTCTTCTTTCTTTGACATTTTAGAATTTAACGGGTTTCAAATTTGCATATTTTAAAAGTAGAAGCTTTCGTCCAAAATTTTCAAAATCAACAACAGCGCTTGCTTTATCCCCATTTCCCGATAGATCCACAATCCTTCCAATTCCAAAAACCTCGTGAAAGACAACCGAACCAACTGTAAAGTTGTAACTTTGTTTAAAGTCCTCTTTCTTCTTCGTTTTTCTCGCTTCATCTTTAGCGCTATGATAAAGGACGAGCTCAATTGGAATTTCATCAAGAAATCTTGATTTCCTTTGATACATAACATTTCCAGCTTTCATCCTTGACTTTGCGTATGTCAGATAAAGTTTTTTCATTGCGCGAGTGATACCCACATAAAAAAGACGCCTTTCTTCCTCAAGTTCCCTCTTGTTGTAAATTGCGTTTGCAATTGGGAAAAGACCCTCTTCAAGACCCGTTATGAAAACAACCGGGAACTCAAGTCCTTTTGCGCTATGCAAAGTCATCAAAGTGATTGTATCTCTCTTATTTTCCCAAGTATCAATATCGCTTATCAGTGAAACTTCTTCAAGAAATTTTTCAAGAGCATTTTTTTCGGGATTTTCATTTGAAAACTCCGTTATAGCCGAGAGAAGCTCTTCTATGTTTTCAATTCTTTGAAGCGCCTCTGGACTTCCGTCTTCTTTGTAAAGTCGTATTAAACCGAGGTCATCAATGAGCGCTCTTGAAAGTTCACCAGCACTTATTTTATCTTTCAGGTCAATGTATTTTTGAATGAGAAGATAAAAATTAAAGAGATTTTTTCGCGCTCTGTCGGTAAGCCCGGGTATAGAATTTGACCTTGAAATGGCTTCAAAAAGTGATATCCCTTTAACGCTTGCAAATGCCCTCACACGATCAATCGTCGCCTCACCAATACCACGACTCGGGAAGTTAATTACCCTAAGAAAACTTTCATCATCCTTTGGATTAACGATCAACCTCAGATAAGCAAGAATATCCTTTACCTCCTTTCGCTTATAAAATGCGATGCTACCAACAATCGTATACGGTAATCTCTCTCTTCTTAATTCATCCTCAAAGGAACGGGATTGTGCGTTAGTCCTGTAGAGGATAACAAAATCACGAAGATTATATTTGTTCTTTCTGATCTCCTCTTTTATGAAATGAACAACTCTTTCAGCTTCATCTCTCTCATCTTTACATTCAACAACAACTATCGGTTCCCCCTCGTTATTATCCGTCCACAAGTTCTTCAATATCTGCTCCGTGTTATTTTTTATCACGGAGTCAGCAGCGCGTAATATCTTTTTAGTTGAACGATAGTTTTGCTCAAGCTTAAAAATTTTGCAATCGGGGAAATCACTTTTAAAATCAAGGATATTTCTTATTTCAGCTCCACGCCACGAATAAATGCTTTGAGCATCATCTCCGATAACACAAAGGTTTCTGTGTTTTTGAGCAAGCATCTTCAACAAAATGTATTGAACCCTATTTGTATCTTGATATTCATCAACAAGTATATACTTAAACCTTGATTGATATTTTTCAAGCACATCTTGAAAATTGACGAAAAGTTCAACCGCTTTCACAAGCAAATCATCAAAATCCATTGCGTTCCTTTGGAAAAGCGCGGTTTGATATGCTTTATATATGTAGGCAACTTTAAGTTCAAATTGATTCTCAGCCATGGAAAGGTAACCATCTGGAGTGATCAAAGCATTTTTTGCGTTGCTTATCTTACTTTGAACTATCCCAGCGTTTATGCTATCCTCCGAGAAGTTAAGTTCTTTAATGAGATTTTTTATCAAACTCAAGCTATCATCTTGGTCATAGATCGTAAAGTTTTTCGTGTAGCCAAGTTTTTCAGCTTCAACTCTTAAAATCTTCGCAAAAACAGAGTGAAATGTCCCAATCGTGACATTTTTTGCTGGATCACCGACAAGATTAAACGCCCTTTCTTTCATCTCATTTGCTGCCTTGTTCGTGAATGTGAGGGCGAGAATTTCATATGGCTTAACACCAAGGGACAATAAATAAGCAATTTTATAAGTCAAAA
>JAPYWO010000371.1 GCA_028276305.1 Candidatus Thermokryptus sp. | reverse complement strand
ATGAAAGCGCTTTTTCAGCGTAATTTTTAGCCGTTTCAAAAAGTTGTTTTTTATCCGCCTTACGTGTCATCTCAACGGTCTTAACGATTCCACCACCCTTTTCAGCAATTTGTTGATAAGTAAATCCTTTAACCCTTAAATTGAATTCGTCTTCCCTTGTCCCGGCAAATACCAAATGCGTGTGGGAATCAATAAACCCAGGCATGACAACCTTACCGGTGGCATCAAAAATTTCAACATCATCATACAAACCGAAATTAAAATCAACGGCTCTCCCGACCCATTCAATTTTCTCATCTTTTATAAGCACGCTTCCATTTTCTATTAAAAAAATTTCCCCTTGCTTTTCACCACGCTTAACACTTTCCCCAAAGGATGCAACTGTGATGAGCTGTTTGGCGTTATGGATTAAAATCATGACTAACTTTCCTTTCTCAAGCGTTCAATCTCCTTGTTCACCTCTTCAAGTTCATCCTCAAGTTGTCTTTTATAATCTTCAAGCATTTCAAGATATTCTTCTTTCGTGATGTACGGGCGACATCCAGACCAAAAAACCTCAAACGGCGGAATTCCAAATCCAAACCAAAATCCTCTAAATCCACGCCCAAATCCAGCGTGATGTTTTCTCCACCACATTTGACTTGAAATTTTTATTTTTTAAACAAGTCCCTCAATGCAAGTTCAATTTCAGGATATTTAAATTCAAACCCCGCTTCAAGCAATCTGGCTGGTTTAACTCTTATACTTGAGGTCAATGCGATCTCCGTCAATTCCTTTCCAAATAAAATTTTCAAAGCAAATACTGGAACGGGTAAGATCGCCGGTCTTTTAAGAACTTTTGCGAAAATTTTGGTAAACTCCTCATTTGTCACTGGGTTTGGAGAAACGACATTATAAACGCCGGAGAAATTTTCATTTTCAACCCCGAATTTTACGACACGGGCAAGGTCATCTATATGAATCCACGACATCCAAGCCCTTCCATCGCCAATTTTGCCACCAAGACCGAGCTTAAATAAAGGATATAACCTTGCTAAAAATCCGCCGTTTTTACCAAGGACAATTCCAATCCTTAAAATTGCGACTCTGACGCCGTATTGTTCCGCTTTCCCCGCCTCGGCTTCCCAATCTTTGCATAACTGAGCGAGAAAATCATCTCCTAAAGATGAATTCTCATCCAATAACTCATCGCGCTTGCTACCGTATATTCCAATCGCTGAAGCAGAGATAAAAAGTTTTCCTTTAGAATCAACCCTTGAAAATGAATTAACTATTTTACGAGTTGAAATTATCCGCGATTCCCTCAACTTTCTCTTCACATCTTCCGTCCATCTTTTGGAGATATTTTCACCGATGAAATTTAAAACCACATCCGATCTTTCAATTATTTCAGCGGGGAAATCCTCGGTTAAGGGATTCCATTTGAAAATTTCAAAATTTTTAAATTCATCCCGTACTCTATCTGGATTCCTGCTTGAGATTAAAACTTTGTAACCGTCTTTTAGAAGTTCCTTTGATAAATGCCTTCCAATGAAACCAGTGCCTCCAGCTATTGAAATAGTTTTTTGCATCGGTTTTTAAAATTTTACTTTTTCTTTAAGGAAATCAAGAACTTCACTTTTATGAATTCGTTCTTGCTTCATGGTGTCTCTATCGCGAACAGTCACAGTTCCGTCTTGTAGAGTTTGGGAATCAACCGTGAAGCAAAATGGGGTTCCAATCTCATCTTGCCTTCTGTATCTTCTACCAATTGAACCGCTATCGTCATAGAAAACTTTAAAATACGGTTTCAACGACTTGTAAATTTCCCAAGCAATTTCAGGCATATTTTCCCTATTGACAAGGGGTAAAACTGCTGCTTTTATCGGTGCAAGGAAAGGATGCAACCGCAAAACCGTCCTTATCTCCTTGCCTGTATCCTCCTCATCATAAGCATTCACCAAAACCGCAAGCAATGTCCTATCACAACCCGCGGATGTCTCAATTATGTATGGGATATATTTTTGCTTTATCTCATCATCATAATAACTCAAATCCTTTCCCGAATATTGCTGATGTCTTGACAAATCATAATCCGTCCTGTTATGAATCCCTTCAAGCTCCTGCCAACCAAATGGAAATTCAAATTGGATGTCATAAGCTGCAGATGCGTAATGCGCAAGTTCATCTGGACCGTGTTTATGAAAACGCAACTTCTCTGGCTTTATCCCTATCCTCAAATACCATTTATATCTTTCTTCCTTCCATATCTCAAACCATTCCATATCAGTTCCGGGTCTGACAAAAAATTGCATCTCCATTTGTTCAAACTCACGCATCCTGAAAATAAAATTCCCAGGGGTTATCTCGTTTCTGAAAGCTTTTCCGATTTGTGCAATCCCGAAAGGTATCTTTCTTCTCATTGAGACATAAACATTTTCAAAATTAACATAAATACCCTGGGCGGTTTCGGGTCTTAAATAAACTATGTGCGTCTCATCTTCAACAGGACCCATAAATGTTTTAAACATAAGGTTAAACTTCCTCGGTTCTGTTAATTCCCCACCGCATTCGGGACATTTCTTCAGTTTTAAATTCTCCTCCGGGATTTGGTCAGCTCTA
>JAPYWO010000372.1 GCA_028276305.1 Candidatus Thermokryptus sp. | reverse complement strand
TACTTACAAATTCCTCGGGATTGTCAACCAAAATCTTCAAATTGATCTTCTTCGCTACCCCTTTGACTTTATCCAATCCCTCAACTCCAATTCCTAATGTTATATCAATATCCTTCGTCAATCTCGGTTCACCGTAAAGAAGTACCGCTTGCCCTCCTATAACCATATAAGGTATCCCAACCCTATTTAACTCTTTTCCCACCCTTTTTAGCAACTTTTGAAACACTGTTAACTACCCTTGCAATTTTAATATCCACTTCCAACCCACTTAAAACAGGTCTAACAGGAAATACCCCAAGTTCCACCGCCTCTTTATACATCTCCTCAAGGATATAAAAGTTTTTCACAAAATCCACCCTCTCCCTCTTTAATAGCTCCCTTTCAAATTCCTCAAACTTTTTCCTATCCTTAATCATCATTCTTGTAAAATTTTTTATAAAATTTAACCAATTCCCAAATTGTAAAAAAATGAAATCTTAAAAACACATTTTTTAAAGAAAGTGAAATCACTTCCCCACTCCGCCCACCCCCAAACCTGCGTCCGCTCCGCTTATCAATAAATCATCGCGGGCAAGCGGGCTCCGTTAATCAATTAATCGCTGTTTAAATCATTAAGTCGGTCGCCCGTTGCCCGCTCACATAATCAATAAATCACAACATACGCTCCGCGGACACATCTGCCCGCCTTGAAAAGTAATATACTCATCCGCAAAAAATTTTGACCCTTGAACATAGCCCCGAGCCGTCGTGATGCCCCCGAACCACAAACGGAAATTTCTATCGCTGAAAAAAATTTTCCCACCACCCGCCCCCGACCTTCGTCCGCAACATCAGTGCTCCTTATCGTCCGCTCCGTGTTGCTCCCTTTTTGCCCACCCCGAAAAGTAATATAATCAGACGCAAAAAATTTTGACCGCTGAACATAGCCAGTCGCTACCGCACGCCCCTGAACCACAAACGGAAATTTTTACCGCTGAAAATTTTTTTATCCCGCCACCATCCCCCGACCTCAGACATCCCACCCCTGAAAGAAAAAACTCTTTTATTGAAAAGACCCATTTATCTTTAAAAAATTTTCCCACCACCCACCCCCAACCGCAGGAGAAAAACTTTTAACACCCAATCGCTGTATTTGACACTCGCAACATTCATCCCGCTTGTGCCGTCGCTTACGCTCCGTCACACCTTTTGAGGCTACGCTTCGCTTCGCAATCAAAAGGACGCTCTCAATAAGTCATTGAATAACCAACCACACAAACCAAGTTTTTCCCCTGCTTTTCCCACCTTGAACGCATCGCTTTTCTGAAGAAAAGCCATGCGAAAAAATCTTTACTTGAAAATAGAAAAAGAGCCCGCCACCCGCCCCCAGTCCGAAATTGAAATTTTTTATTTTGCCCGCCTTGATGAATTGAATTTGAAAAGATGTTTTTGTTGCCCCTTCGCCCTCAAAAAAAATTTACGCCCTCACGCTCCGCTTACGCTCCGCTTTCCGCTCCGCTCCGGCGTCCCCTCACAATAAATCATAACATCAAGCGGAAGGCGGACGACCCTTGACAGTCGGGCACTTCTGCCCGAACGCTACGCCTCACGGCTCCGCTCTGTCAAGGGCAAGACAAGTCGTCCGCCTCTCTCTACTAAACCTACGCTCGTGCCGTCGCTTTCGCTCCGTCACGCCTTTTGAGGCTCGCTTTCCGCTCGCAATCAAAAGGTCGCTTAACATTAAATCGCTGACATTACACTCAGCAACGGTCGGCGTGCGTGGTCTTGACAAAACGCTCGCTTTCGCTCGCTCGGGCACTCCTGCCCGTTTGTCAAGACTAAACCCGCCTTCGGCGGGCACGCACGCCTCCATACGGGGAACGCCTCCGCTCCGCTCCAGAGGGCGTGATTTAGTGACTGGAGGGCTTCGGGGCAAAAAGCGCTTTGCTTTTTTGCTCTTTTTTAAAAAAAAATTTTGAGGTTAAAAATGTATCGTAAAGAAATCATAAGCGGTATCGTTCACAGCGTTAGCCCTCGCGGTATCCGTCTCGTAGATAGCCCCCTCCCTCGCCTGTATCTTTTTCCTCGCCCCTTGCCCCGTATTGCGGAAATTATCCGCCCTGGTGCTTTCGTCTCTTTCGTCTATGTTTCTACCCCTGCGGATGTCATCTATGCCTCGCAGGGAGATCCTGAAAAGTGCCTTTTCTACATTGAAAAATTTTTAACAATTCAAAATTAAAAGGGAGATGAGAAAATGAAGCCAAGAAATAATTACAGCGATGAACTCGGAAAAGTGCTTTTTGAATCCCTGTTTGATGTAGCAAGAAAGTTAAATCAACTTTCAACCCCCGGCTTTATTGCTTGCGATGGATGCGGAAAACTTGAAACGCTTGAAAATATGAAAAACGCCGGCTCTTTTATGTCACCCGTATATGTCTGCCGTAAATGTTGGGACGAATTTATGAGGGAAAGTTAAACCCCTGGACCGCCCCCGCGCGGTCCGGCTTTTTTAAAACAAAAAAACGGAGATGAGAAAATGACAAATAGAGAAATAATTGACTTGAGAAAGTTAGCCCTCAGATTGACAAGAGATGAAGACATAACACAAGAGATTTTATTTGA
>JAPYWO010000369.1 GCA_028276305.1 Candidatus Thermokryptus sp. | reverse complement strand
ACGGATAAATCATATTGAGACGGAACTTGCGACAAGGTCTGAGCGTGCTCTTTTGAGGCGACTTGAGGGAGGGTGTCAAGTCCCAATCGGTGCTTTTGCTGTTGTAAACGATGGCAAGATTAAAATATCGGCTATGATAAGCAACTTTGATGGGACATTTTTTGTCAGGGATTCAATTGAGGGTTTTGTGAGCAATGATGTAGAAGAACTCGGCTTTGAACTTGCAGAAAAACTTCTTGAACAAGGTGGCGCGAGGATTCTTGAAGAGATAAAAAGATCAAGCGGTTGAGATGAAAGTTTTAATAACAAGGGATAAAGCGCAAGCTCTGGACTTCGCAAGGGAAATTGAAAAATACGGTTTTATCCCCGTCTTCTTTCCAACGATTGAAATAACAGAGCCAGATTCATGGGATGATGTTGACGAAAAAATAAACCGAATTGATGAATATACTGATTTAGTTTTCACAAGCGCAAACGCAGTTAGATTTTTCTTTGAGAGATTTAAAAAATATCAGCCGATTGAAAGGTTAAAGAGCAAAAAAATCCATGTCGTTGGAGCTAAAACAAAAATTGAAGTTGAAAAGTATGGACTTTTAGTTGAGCCACTCCCTGAAAGGTCGGATAAGGAAAGTTTATTTGGGAAAATTTTGTCCGATGAAGTTTCCGGGAGAAAGTTTCTATTCCCGCGAGGGAATTTGTCGGATGAGGAGTTCATTGAATCAGCGAGAAGGAAAGGGATTGACATTGATGATGTCGTTGTTTACAGGACGATTAAGCCGAATCTCGGAGAAGATTTGAAGCAAGAGGTGAAATCAATGCTTGAAAGTGGCGAGATCGGTGTTGTTACATTTTTCAGCCCGTCAAGCGTGCGAAACTTTGTTGAAATTTTTGGAGATGCTTTGCTTCGGAGACAGCGTATAGCTGTCATAGGTGGAACTACTTTGAAAGCTTGTGAAGAACTTGGTTTAAAAGTTGATATAAATCCAATGGAGTTTAACCCGAAGCCAGACGGTGCATTTCTTGCGAAGTTACTTTGGGAAGTGTTCAAGAAGAATGGTTAAAATATGAAGCAAAAAAACGACATATTTTTAAAAGCTTGCAAACGCGAAAGCACGCAGAGAACGCCGATATGGATAATGCGCCAGGCGGGAAGATATTTGCCTGAATACAGGAAGATCCGTCAAAAGTATGATTTTTTAACGATGATAAAAACGCCAGAAATTGCCTCCGAAGTGACAATTCAGCCAGTTGAAATCATCGGCGTGGATGCCGGGATAATTTTCTCGGATATACTTGTGCTTCCGGAGGCAATGGGGTTGAAACTTTATATTGATGAGGTTGGTGGTCCAAAGTTTGAGAAGAACATTCAAAGTGAGGAGGATGTTGACAAATTGATTATCCCAGATCCAACGGATAAATTGAAATATGTGCTTAATGCGATAGAATTGACGAAGCGAAATATAAATGTTCCGTTGATAGGTTTTTCTGGCTCCCCATGGACTCTTTTTGCGTACATGGTTGATAGCGGGAAAGAGTTTAGGAATGCAAAGGTTTTGATATATTCTCAGCCGAAACTTGCACATAAACTTCTTGAAAAAATCGCCGTTTCAGTGTCAAGATTTTTGATCTCACAAATTGAACATGGTGCTGATGCGGTGCAAATTTTTGATACTTGGGGCGGGATTTTAAATCGCGAAGCTTTTGAAGAGTTCTCTTTGAGATACATCCGCTATGTGATTGAGGCTGTAAAGTCAAAATTTGCCAGCGCTGTTCCCGTGATTTTATATTCAAAGGGGACTTGGCAGTGGATAGAGCAGATAATGGATTCTGGTTGCGATGTTATAAGCATTGATTGGACATTTGATTTAAAGGAAGCCAGAGAAAGAGCCGGGGATAGAGTTTCAATTCAAGGGAATCTTGATCCGGTTGTTTTACTTTCAAAACCCGATGTTGTGGTCCGTGAAGCGGTCAAGGTGATTGACAAATATGGAAGGGGGAATGGACACATTTTTAATCTCGGGCATGGGATTTTGCCTGAGACGCCAGTTGATAATGTGAAAATATTGGTTGAGACAGTTAAGAGTGAAAGTCAGAAATATCACAAATAAAATTTGGTGTTAGTTATGAGGATAGAAAATGTTGACATAGAGCTTTTGAAGAAATACGATCGTCCCGGTCCAAGGTATACAAGTTATCCTCCAGCGCCTGCCTTTTCAAAGGATTTCGGACCGGATGATTATAAGGATGCGATTATTGAGAACAATAGGGAAAATCCCACGAATGTCCTCTCGCTTTATTTTCATATACCTTTTTGTGATACGCTATGTTATTTTTGTGGTTGTAACATGCTCGTCACTCACAACAGAGCAACGATAAGGAAGTATCTTGATTACTTGAAGCGTGAGGTTGAAATGGTTTGCGAGTTTCTTTCTTCGGGGCGGAAGGTCACGCAACTTCATTGGGGTGGTGGAACACCGTCATATTTGAATCCCGATGAAATAAAAGAACTTGGCGATTTTATAAATGAAAGGTTTGAGTTTGTTGATGACCCAGAGGTTGGTGTTGAGATTGACCCACGCGGTCTAACTTACGAACATATGAA
>JAPYWO010000368.1 GCA_028276305.1 Candidatus Thermokryptus sp. | reverse complement strand
GAGCAAGTTGAACAAGGTCACCACTTGAACCGACCGAACCCTGCGACGGTATTATTGGCGTAATTCCATTGTTTAAAAGTTTCAACAAGAAATCAACTATTTCAGGTCTAACCCCCGAATAACCCTTTGCCAAAGCATTTGCCCTCAAAAGCATCATCGCTCTCACAATCTCTGGAGGCAATGGCTCTCCCGCCCCCGCTGAATGACTGTATATTAAATTCCTTTGAAGCTTCTCAATCTTATCTTTTTCAATTCTCACCATTGCAAAATCACCAAAACCAGTCGTAACCCCATAAATCGTCTCCCCACTTTCAACCCATTTCTCAACTAACTTTCTTGATTTTTCCATCTTTAAAATCGCATCACGACTTAACTTTACCTCAGCGAAATTTACCGCAACATCAAATACATTTTCAGGTGTCAATGTCTCCCCGTCAACTAAAACAAAGCCAGTTGATTTTGATTTTACCATAAATTTTTCATCCAACTTTGATTAATCTAACGGCAAAACCGCCGTCCATGTCGTGTTTATGAGGATATGTCTCCATGCAACCCTCTCCATTTACAATGTCGGAAGGAAGATAATTTCTCGCATCATCAATTTTGAACTCGGGATGCCTGCTTAAAAACTCCTTAACAACTTCAATATTTTCCTCTGGTTCAATTGTGCAAGTGCTATAAACAATCACCCCACGGTTTTTGACAAGTTTACTCGCTTTCTCAAGCAATTCAATTTGCGTTTTCGCAAGATTCCTTATATCGGAAAGTTCCCTTTGCCATTTTATGTCTGGCTTTTTCTGTATCACTCCCAAACCCGAGCAAGGCGCATCAACAAGGACTTTATCTGCCGGTTCAACATCCACTTCAAGAGCATCTTTCGGTATGAATTCAACATTTTCAACCCCAAGTCGCTCGCAACTCTGCTTGACAAGATTTAACCTGTGTTCATATTTATCAACCGCTATTATCTTCCCTTGATTTTTCATCAATTCACCTATAAAAGTTGTTTTCCCACCGGGCGCTGAACAAAGGTCAATCACGGTTTCCCCGGGCTTGGGGTCAAGCAACTTAACAACCAAACCGGAACTTTCATCTTGGACGGAGAAATATCCTTTTTCAAAAAGGTCAAGATTGTAAATTCCAGAGAGATGACCGACCTTTATGAAGTTTTCAAGATATTTTGAACGAGTGTTTCTGATATTTCGCTCTTCAAAAAGTTTTACAAGTTCATCCGCAGTGGTCTTCAAAGTATTCGCACGAACGACGATCGTCGGTCGTTCATTATTTGCCGAAAGCAACTGCTCCGTCTCATATAAACCGTATCTGTCAACCCAGCGTTTAACCATCCAAGAAGGATGCGAATACATAATTGAAAGATATTGAACAGGGTCTGTCTCGTGATCAGGGGTGGGAAGTTTATTCAAATTCCTTATTATGTTCCTCAAAACTGCATTTACGAGATTTGCAGCTTTTTGACCACGGATTTTTTTCACGAATTCAACCGCTTCATTAACAGCAGCTGCGTGGGGAATTTTGCTCAAAAATAAAATTTGATATAACGCAACTCTCATCGCATTTCTTATGTTCGGGTCCTGCATCGCAAATTTGTTCTTGCAAAACTGCTCAATTATAAAATCAAGTCGCGTCTTCCACCGAACAACACCGTGAGTTAACTCAGTCAAAAACCTTTTATCCAAATCATTTAACTCGTCGGATCTTAACTCAACATCAAGAAGTTTATCAAGGTATGAATCGGTTCTCTCTATCCTGTTCAAAATTTTCACCGCTATCCCACGAGGTCCTTTGTAAAATTCCTCAAATTCCATAAGCGTTTAATGTTCTTTTTTTGTTGTTCCAATTTTCCAGAAGAAACCACCTTTTTAAATAAAAAGGGAGTAGCCATCTAAAGCTACTCCCTAAAAATTTAGCAAACGAAATAAAAAATCGCAACTTTTATCACTTCAAAAGTATCATCTTCCTCGTCATGGTGAACTCTTTACCCCGCTCTTCAATTGAACGAGCATACATCGTCACAAAATAAATCCCAGATGAAACAGGCACACCGCTTTCATCTTTCCCATCCCAATAAACAACATGTCTTGCTGGATCAACTTGACCATTTACAAGCTCCCTCACCTTCTGACCAAGTGAATTCCAAATTATCAACTTAACATTTGAAAACTCCGGTACATCAAACTCTATTTTCGTCCCGGGGTTGAACGGATTTGGATAATTTTGATAAAGCATATAACTCTTCGGAATCTCAATATAACTTGCGCCCCTCACATCAACGCTTGCGTTATATGAGAGGTTTTCAACGCTTAACTTGACATCCGGCTGAAGCGCCCACAACTTTTCAACATCCATACCAGGAATTGATATCGTAACTATCCCTTGCTTATCGCCTATTTTGATCAATTTGCCGACATCGGAATAAATTAAAATCACAAGATAACCCAGTTCATTTTTACCAAATGCAACTTTAAAACCATTCACAGGCAAAAGAGGAGTCACATCAAACTTCAAACGCTCAAAATTTGGCAATGCTTTAACCTTCAAAGAAATCTGCACACCCTTCACCTCAACAGAATTGCTCAATCTAACCCTTATGATAGAAC
>JAPYWO010000009.1 GCA_028276305.1 Candidatus Thermokryptus sp. | reverse complement strand
CAAGCTTGTTAATTACATAACCCAATAACCTGAGCTTCTTGTTGACTTCCTTTATATCCTTCACCTTAAATGAAAGTATCTCAACCCCATTCAAACTAAATGAATCATCCGCCTCAAGCGGTACAATATAATAATCACTCGCAAGAAGCGCCATCAAAGCATAATGCGATATATACGGCGGACAATCAATGAAACAAAAATCATAAGTTGAAACCCTCTCCAAACTGTCAAACTTCCTTATCGCCTCAGCTAACTTTACCATTATGTTCTCATCCCCATGTATTCTCTCGTCAATCAAAAGTATATCAGGATCGTTCGGCACCAAATCAATCCCGTTTATCCTTGATGGAATTATACACGACTCCAATGTCCTATCACTATCCGGATTTAAAAAATCCCTCATCGTCCCAATCCTCTTAACATCTACCCCAAGTGGCAAAAGCGTCTCCGTTGCGTTCGCCTGCGGATCAATATCTATCAGAAGTATCCTCTTGTTAAAAAACCTTACAAGCGCTGACGACAAATACATTGATATCGTCGTCTTCCCCACACCGCCCTTGTAGTTGATTACCGCAATCGTCTTCATCATTTGCTTGTGTCTCTTTGTTTTCTCACTATGTAAAAGATACACTAAATGATACATAAAAAAATGATAATTGTCAAGACCCAGCGACTTTACAGCAGAAATTTTTTCCACCGGTATATTTTTCCATCGGAAAATTTTTCCGTCGGAAATTTCTTCCGTTGATACTCCCCACACAAAAATAAATAAAACCCGGTCCCACACTGAGACCGGGTAAATTCGCTATGCGGTTATGTTCATCAACCCATCTAATTTGATTTCATACTTCGTCAACGCCATCAGGGTCAAAATAAGTATAATAACATCTCTCTCAACAACATCACCGAAAAACTCCAGGAATCTATCCTTTAAAATATTTTTCAAATCCTCCGCTTCTATATCCCCAAATAACTTAACATCACCCATATATTCAATAAGCATATTCGCCATAGTTGTCATCGCAAAGTAATAAACCCCTAAAATCCCTAACTTTGACTCCGGAATAAACGACTTAGCATTCATCCATACCGAATCATACATTTTAACGCTTTCCTTATCCAGATAATTATTCTTTAAATCCTCCAGTATCTCCGTAAACTTCATATAATCTATACTGAAACTTATATCAACCGATAAAGTTATACCATCATCCCCCTTTGAGAAATTGATTTTGATCATTACTTCTCTCCTTTGTTTTTCAACAAATCGTTCTATTGATTATGAATAAACTTATATACTTGGTAGGCAATATCGGAGTAGGGAAATGATATATCCTATCGGTAGGCGAATTATATGCTTTATAACTATAAACCTTTCATCGTCACAAAAATAAAAATTTTCCCCTTTTTTTGCAAATTCTCATTTTTATACTTAAAATTTCATGATCAACTTCACATATTTCAAAAACATTTAAATAACCTCATCAAAAACTTTAACTTAACATATTCCTTTTAATGCACTAAAATTAACCTTTCCTTAAAATAACCAGATCACAAATCTTAAATTTCTAACTCAATAAACCCCTCTAATCTATATCTCAATTTAATCGTCTTTACAGCGGAAAATTCTTCCACCGGTATATTTTTCCATCGGAAAATTTTTCCGTCGGAAATTTTTTCCGTTAAATCTTTTATATCTGTTTAAAAACAGCAAAAAAATTAAAAGGACAAACGATAGGGTAGAGCAAAATACATTTAATTTAACCCCCACCCACTTGACATTTTTCTCAACAAAAATTAAATTGCAAATAAATACACAAAAACAAAAAACCCCGACGCGCAACCGTCGGGGCCGAAATCACAAACAAATTCAAAGGTGAGCAGTATGCAATTACAAAATAATAATAATTGCAGTAAAAGTCAAATTTCTCAATACCATCTCCCATTCCAGCCAAACCGAAAGTATTTCACAGCAACCCCAAACATTATCCTTGATCACCCCGAACTTGACATCTACGACCAGATGCTTTATATCCACATCAAACGAATCGCCGGAGACAACGGGCAATGTTGGGCTTCTATCCGATACCTTGCTGGTAAAATGAAGGTAAGTAAATATCGCATCCAAAAATCACTCCAGAAACTCTTAAATCTCGGTCTTATCAAACCAGCAGGAACTAAAAAAGGCAAGCGAGGAAGACCCAAAAATGTTTATGAGATTGTTGATATTTGGGAACTCAATGTGAATTACTACGATAACCACAAAAACAATGGCAAAACAACTGAAACTCAATCTGAAGTTATCCACAATTGCAACGAGGGAATTTGTCCACCAGACGGACAAAATAAAGTAATTTGTCCGCCACACGGACAAAATCAAACAGCAAAACCGAATAAATCAATTAAAAATCAAAAAGTTAAACGAAAAAAGCAAAAACCTAAGAAAAACCATATTAAAGAAGAAAAACAAAAATCATCATCATCCCGAAAAAACGATGATGATGTTGACAACTCAATCAAACCCCAACCCGCTCAAAAAGAAATCATCACTAAGGGAGAGGGCTTATTCTCCAATATCAACATTCAACCCCTTATTGATAAATTCGGAATTGATAGAGTCCTCTTTGTTATGGACCTTATCAACTACAGGTATAAATACAAACTCGTATCACACCCATTTAAACTTTTACTTAAAATCCTAAAAGACAGGTATCTAATACACAACGAATTTTATAGATTTATCAGAGGCAAAAAGAAAGGCGATTCAGTCCCAGTCCTTATAACCTGTAAGTCATGTAATCATAAAGGAATTGCTGAACTAAAAGTAGGCGGTAAATACTCTCTCCCTTGCTCAAAATGTGGCATACTCGCAGAAATAGACCTAATCATCAAACTTTAACTTATTGACATTTAAAAATAAATTTTTTATAATTGCATTAGAAAATCACATTTCAAACGGAGGTTTCGCATTGAACTATTTTAAACAAATTTACTTGACGAAACCCCAAAACTTTTCTAAGTCAAGGTGGTTAGAGTGGGGATCTTGGCGTGGAAAACCTATTGAAGGAACACAGCCAACTACACACGGAGGAGGTCCTGCTACATTTCCAGCTCCATGGTGGAAAACTAAAATACAAACACCAGGAAATAATTCGTGGATAGTTAATACTTCAACACTATCTGAATTTAAGAATATCTACAATAGAAATATCACAAAAATAGGAGCAGATGTTGATGATACTGACCCGCTTTATCCTAATGTTATCTTTTCTTTCCCAAATCTTTGCTATTTTGATCCAAGTGGTTGCCAGGGAAGAACAAAATATGCAACTTATACATTAGTATTTAAAGGAAAAGCAGTAAAAGACGGAAGCGAAGAAGAAATTACAAAACCAGGCTTTAGTTCTACAACAATAGTCAATGTACCGCTTATATACCTTCCACCTCCACCAAAAATAAATCTTTCAATTAATACAAAATACGACACCGCTACAAAAACTACTCAAATTGACTCAGAAAATTATTATATTTTTGCAGTTACAACAACAGAAGAATTCAAACCATTTAGCGATTTTCTTAAAAATTCTAATGGCAAACTTACTTACAATCCATTTTATGGCTTAAGCGATGACGATGTTTGCAGCGTGGCATTTACTACAAGTACAAAAATTGATGAATGGACAAATTGGACTAACTTAACAAGTGAAATTATTTGGAGCGGAGTAATGAAAATTCCAAGCTCAGCTTTACAAAATTTAAACTTAACCACTACTGATTTAATCTTGCAAAAAGACGAAAAGATAAAAGTTAGATTGCTCAAATTTTTAACTATGCCACTATCTCAACCTAAACAAAAACTTATAAGCAGTTTATATATTCAAAACCTCTTTGGCTCATCCACTGATATAGGTGGTGGTAGATACTTGACAAAAAATCTATTCAAGAATATAATAAAATCAGTAGATAATAATGCCTTTGATGGTGATACACTGCAAATAAGATTTACATGCCATCAAGATTATGATGAAAATGGCTATCAAAATAATAATTCAACCTCAACTGATATGGTAGAAGAAACTTTAACATTTAATTTAACTCCAAGATCCGCAGTTTTGATTCCAAAAACAACGAGCGAGTACACTGGCCAAGGCACCCCCAAAACCGCAACATTTAATGCAAAGATCCACATTGTTGATGCAAGTTCAACAAGCGAAATTTATTTAAAAATTAAAAATAATTCTAATAATCCTGTAACTACTACTATTAGTAATGTTACATATCCTACAACTACTCAAATTAATGGTGGGCAAGAAAAAGAGGTATTAATAGATAATGCTAATAAAAATAAGTATATAAAAACAAATATAGGAATTAAATTTGAGTATCCCGATAAATCTGAAATTACAATATGGGTGTTCTATAATAAATATAATAAGGAAACAAAGAAAGCTGAATCCATATACTTACCTGATGAAGGAGTAACTATCCAGTTAAAATAAGCAGTAACTAAAAATTAAAAACTTAAACTTAATTCAAGAGGTGATTTTTATGTTGTTCATCTTAATTCTTATAAGCAGTATTTTTTCTTATGCTCAAACAATTCACAGTAAGGAAATGATTGTTGAAAAAATAATAGAAGAATCAATGGGCTCAATGGGCCACGTGTATTACATTAATAACAAGTGGTTGATTATTGATTGGAGTAGAGGAGAGATTTTGTTGAGCGATACAAAATTAAGAAGAAAATTTGGCGAGGTGTATTCGGTTAAAGGTAGTGGAAGATGGGAAAATGGAATTATTATTGGGTATAGAGATACTGCTAGAACTTCGCATGTTGTATTATATGATATAACTAAAGATTCTTTAGCTGATATCACGGATCAAATTCCCGTAGGGAGCACTTTTAGTAATATAAGAGAGGTAATTTTACCTGAATCTTGGAATTGGGCAGCCCTGCTTATAAACTCAGCTGATGGTTACCTATATTATAATAATTTCAATTCCTTTAAAAAAGTTGCAACATTTCAGTGGGTTATTGGTGGAGGAAGAGTATTTTTATTTAATGATACAATTTTGATTGGATTTGGAGTTTCACCGCCTTTTTATAATAACAATTACACAATTATAGCTGGATACTATATGCTAGGAAATAATGATTATAAAGCAAATTTTTTCATGAAAGAACCAGTAGATGATGATATGATAATAGGTGGTGATATCGTTTCCAATATAATTTTAATAGCAGGGAACGGTGATTTATACATTTTTGAAATCCCATCATTTACTCTTGTTTCCAGAAAAAAATTGATAAATGGACCAAGCAATTTCATATCTGGAGATGTGATAATGTTAAATGAAAGTTATGGGTATGTTGTTTTTTCTTCTAGTGAATTGTGCAAATTGTACAAGTTTGAGTATAGTAGAATTACATTAGTTGATTCTTTGATTTTGGATGGTAGGGGGGTGGCAAGGTTTATGAGATTTGATGGTAATATATATTTAACAGTTTTTTACTACGAAGACGATCTACTTAAAATTTTTAGAATTAAAGACAAAGTAACTTCTACAAAACCAGAACCTGAAATTCCCACAAAATTTGCACTCCACCAAAACTACCCCAACCCATTCAATCCATCAACCACGATATCTTATGATTTACCCGTTAGATCAAGAGTTAAGTTATCCATTTACAACATACTTGGTCAGGAGGTTGCCACTTTGGTAAATGATGAGCAGGAGCCCGGTCGCTATGATGTCAAATTTGATGCAAGCGGTTTGCCAAGTGGTGTTTATTTTTATACTTTACAAACGCCATATTTTACGAAGACAAACAAGATGGTTTTAGTTAAGTAAATTCTTTTTTCATTCCCTTCTCTCCCTTTATCTACCCTCTCCACCCCGCGGGAGAGTGCAAGGGTGAGGGCTATTGTTTAAATCTTTTCATCTTTCTTCCCTCTCCACTCTGCGGGAGGAGGGCAAGGGTGAGTGGGTCCTTTGAAAATTTTTCCTCCATCTCTCTACAAAAATTTTCATCTTTACATTCCCCACAAAAACCCTTATTTCTCCTTTGCAATTTCATTTTTCGTTTTAAAAAACTTTAAAATAAAATGGGTAAAGTCAATTTTATTAAATCCTTGACCTTCATTTAAAAATTTCATATACTACAATAGTAAAAGCAGGCAAAATTTTGCAATACAAAGTTTTAAAAAGAAATGCTTAATTAAAAACTATGCCCATCTTCCAAATTTATAACAATAAAATAAAGCAACTTAAAACCACTAATTTTAAGAACGAAAAAGAATTACAAACTTTAATTGAAAATAATTTAGAGGAGATTTTTGGAATCAAATTTATCGCCTCTGAATTTCCAACTGGCGAAAAACACGGCGGTAGGATTGACACTTTGGGATTAGATGAAAATAATTCACCAGTTATCATTGAGTATAAATGGGGTGAAAGTGAAAGTGTCATAAATCAAGGTTTGTTTTATCTTGATTGGTTGGTTGACCATAAAGGTGATTTTCAAGTTGCTGTTGAAAAGAAATTGGGGAAGAAAATAAAAATAGATTGGAGTCAACCACGACTCATTTTAATTGCCCGATCTTTCAGTAAATATGATAAATACGCCATAAATAGAATGTCAGAAAACATAGAACTTTGGACCTATGCTCTTTATGAGAATGGAATTTTTGAGATCAACATTGAAGGAAGTTCACAAGCAGAGAACAAGAAAGGGAAACGGATAACAAAAGTAGAATATGCAAACCACGATTTAAATTACCACCTCAATAAAACCTCAAAAGAGCTAAGACAAAAATTTTATGAGATTAGGGAGAGGATTTTAGAATTGCCAAATGTTCAAGAGAAAGCAGAACAGAAAAATGGCGTCACCTACAAGACAACTAAAAGTTTTTGTCGCTTTGATTTTAAGAAAAATTCTATAAACTTGCTTTTGCGATCCCCAAAATATGACGATCCCAAAAAGTTAGTAAAAGATATTACATCTTTTGAATGGGGATACAAGGGATTAGTTAAAATTGACAAAGAAAGCGATGTAGATTATATATTTAGTTTAATTAAGCAATCCTACGAAGAGACATTATAGCCAGCAAAAATAAGCCAATAAAAGAAAAAGTCACATTGTCAATTTCTAAGCGAAATATTAAAACGGATATGCAGTAAGCAAGCTCGAACCTTACATACCCTTTGAGTATCCACCAGGAAAATTAAAGTTGAAGCCCTTTATATCAAAGATCAGCACCGCAAACAGAGAAATCGCCCGTTTTGATGGCAAACTCCACTGGCTACCAAACCCAGACATTCTTCTTGCACCCCTTACCACAAGGGAGGCAGTTCTATCAAGCAGGATTGAAGGCACCCAAGCAACCTTTAACCTATATACCCAAATGAAAGAAAAGTTCATACAGGCAACACGGTCTCAATACGCCATCCCAGCCCTTGATGCCTTTTTTAGACAACCTATTCTAAGCACCACTAACTTTATTCAAATGGCAGGCTTACCCAACAGGATTACCGCCAACAACATAATAAAAAATTTGCTTGACGCAGGACTGATCCGCCTTTATAGACCATCCGAAGGTAGAAGACCAGCGGAGTATATTTTTGATAGCATAATAAAGATAGTTGAGGGCAGAGATGATGATTTTGTGTAAAGTGTATTATACGCAAATGTGTTATAGATTGTGGCTATGGCACGAGATAAGAGGAATAGAAAGCTTTTATGTGCTGGGGAACGCACGGAAAAAATCTTATGTGCAACAGAAGAATGCACGCCAAGGAGTCGTGGGCTATGGAAAGAGAACTTAAAGAACCTGAAGGCTACCAGAAAGCTACAAGTAGCGTATTGCAAACTAAACAAAACCCTTATTTCGCTTTTCAATGCCTGTTTCATCTAAAAGTAAAACTGGGCACGTTATAACCAGCTCCCAGGCAGTGGTTCTAAAAATACTTGCATTTTTTAAAAAAAAAATCATAATTTAGTAAGTAAACGATTACTTAATTATTAAAGAAAGAAGAATGGCAACTGAAAGATTAGACACGGATACAAGAAAAGAACAGATTAAGGAAGCTGTATTAGAAATTATTTCAACTGAAGGTATTGGTAAACTTTCTATAAGAAATTTAGCTTCTAAAATTGGTGTGACAGAGGGAGCTCTCTTTCGACATTTTTCGTCAAAAAAAGAAATAATGCTTTCTATTCTTGACGATGTAAAAAAGGAACTTCTTTCTGAACAGGAAAAAATAACTTTCTCTTCTGATTTGAGTGCAGAAGAAAAATTATTTAAGTTTCTTTGTGTCCACATTACCTATCTTATTGAAAATAAAGGCATAACAATACTTTTATTTTCAGAAGCTGCACACTTGAATGATCAACAACTAAAGAAAAGTTTACGCGAAATACTTCTTACTCAAAAAGAATATATAAGAAAAATAATTAAACAAGGAATGAATGAAGGAGTTTGGAACGATTCACTAGATATTGATAATGTAGCTACACTTTATATGGGAATCCCTGTTTTGTTAAACATTGAAATGACTCTCAATCCAGATGCACAAAAGCAAGAGAAATTTTGTGAGAATATGATTCGCTTGATTAAAAAAGTATTAGAAAAGAAATAAAATTTTTTTAAAATATAGGTAAGTAAACGATTACTTAATAACTTAATAAAAGGAGAAAAAAATGGAAAGCCAAACAATCAAAATCGCAGTAGTTACAGATGATGGAGTAACGATCAGTCAGCATTTCGGCAGAGCAAAATTTTATGAAGTGTTTACTGTTGAAAACGGCAAGGTAGTTAAAAGAGAACGTCGCGAAAAACTTAGTCATCATAACTTTGCACATAGAAAACATCATCATTCAGATGAGCAACATGGATTTGATGAACATTCACATTCTAAACACATCAGTATGGCAGAGGCAATTAAAGATTGCCAGATTTTACTTGCACGTGGAATGGGGAGTGGTGCTTACCAAAGTATGCTTCAGTTAAATATCAAACCTATAATAACGGATATAAGGAATATTGATGAAGCAATTCAAGCAGTCATCAACGGAACAATAATAAATTACACAGATAAATTACATTAAAAAAAATAAAATAAGGAGACTAAATATGTTTCAGTTACCAGAATGGACTTTCGAATTTCACGGCCATCGTTGCCCATTTATGCCAATCGGTTTCAGAATGGGAACTTTGGCAATGGAAATATTAGGTGTTAAAAAAAGTTTAAATCATGAAATGCATGTATTTTCTGAAATGGGTATTGGGCACCCGCAAGGTTGTATGCAGGATGGAATTATGGCTGCAACAGGTGCGACATTCGGAAAAGGAATGATTGAGAAATTGAACTACGGCAAAGTTGCAGCTATCTTTTGGTATCCAGGTAAAAAAGATGCTGTTAGGATTTCACTTAAAAGTGAATTCCAAGATAAGCTCGCACCACACGAATTTTTTAAGTATCGCAAACAAGGAATTGAACCAACTGAAATACCGGAAAGTGTCAGAAAGGATATTATTGATATCGTTCTTAATGCATCTAACGATGAACTCTTTAATGTAACTATATTAAAGGATTTCAAATACACTCCTGTTAAAGAAGCTTTTAACAAAGCCAAGTGTGAAGTATGTGGCGAGTATGTTTTTGAAAGATATTTACGAGTTAAAGATGGAAAGATAGTCTGTATTCCCTGTTCTGGAAGAACAGGTGAAGAAGCAATCATTCATTTACCAAATATCGAGTGAAAAAATAATAGTAAAAATTATGTTATACCTAATAATATCAATATTATTATTTTTAGTTTCTTTCGTCTTTGCAATGCTTGGATTGGGCGGTGGAATGGTTTATGTACCAATTCTTAAATGGGCTGGTTTTTCAATGAAGGAAGTAGCAATTCCCTTAGGTTTATTGTTAAATGGATTGAACACACTTCTTGCGCTCATTCCTTATTCAAGAAAAAAATTAGTTGATTGGAAAGGCGGATTCGCAATGGCAATTGCAGCATTAATTTTTTCTCCTATCGGTGCATATACATCTAAATTTGTCCCAGAAAAACCATTGACACTTTTATTTGCTCTTGCAGTTGTTGTCGCCGCAGGCAGAACGCTTTGGGCTTCAACCCAAAAAGAGCCTGAAAGAATTATGCCATTTAAGAAAAGATCAATTATTGGAGCCGGAGTTGGAGCGTTCGCAGGATTCATCGGTGGATTACTTGGCATCGGCGGTGGATTTATTATCGCCCCAATTTTGATGTGGATGGGATATAAAACTAAAGAAGCTGCAGCTACTACCGCTTTCGTTGTAACCTTCTCGTCATTAAGTGGATATTTAGGGCACGCAGCAAAAGGACAAATGAATTGGACTTTAACTATTTTTGCCGTTATCGCAATTATTTTTGGATCACAACTTGGAGCAACATTTATGTCTGAAAAAGCAAAACCGAAATTGGTAAAACAAATTTATGCTGTTGTTCTTTTAGGAATCGCTATAAAATTAATTTGGGGTGTGTTATGAAAAAGTTATACTTGGATACTTTCAAAGCCACTTTGCTTGTAACGATGACAAAATCAAATGACAGATAATATTACACACAAAACGCTGGTTTATCGCTTGGCTTCGCCCCGAAAAGACTTCAGCTAACGCACATTTTGTATTTATTGTACTCTTTTTTCGTTGGATTTCTTGACTACGCAACGACAGGCAATTTAAACATCCGCTCTTTGTAGCTAAAATGAAAATTAATGAAGTTTGATTTTGAAAAGGTTTTAATTTTATGTTACCATATCGTGTTAAAATAAGAAAACATATGACAATAACTAAAATCATCTACATTCTTTTTCTCCTTGCCATAATTAATAGTGTAAAATTATCAGCACAAATTGATTCATCAAAGATAGAATTTGATGTAAGAATCCGTGAGCGTTTTGAGCTTTGGAACGGGATGAATGTAAAAAATTATGGAGACGACAGCCCAAATGCTATTGGTTCTCTTAATGATAAAATGCTTTTACAAAGGGTCATTGCCGGCATTAATTTGCGTCCTATCCCTTGGTTCAATATTTCCTTCCATCTGCAAGATTCTCGTGCCTTTGGCTGGTCTTTACGAAATGCGAAATATCCCGATGCATTTAAAGTCAGAGCCAAGAATACGAAAGAGCCTTATTACATAATGAATCCTAATGAGGAATTTTTTGAAATTCACGATTTATATTTATCCCTCCGCGAAGCTTTAAAAAATTTGACATTTACATTCGGGAGACAAAAAATAGCTTATGGTGATAATCGAATATTTGGACCCGGGGACTGGGGAAACACTGGTCGTTGGACTTGGGATGCTTTCAAAATTTCTTACAAAAATAAATCCAATTTTATTGATGTCTTTGCTGGTGGGACAAAAATTCACGACCCCGAAAGAATATCAATACCATTCACCAAAACAGAATTTTGGGGTGGCGGTTTATATGCCCATTACGATTGGGCTAAAATTTCTTCTTTCGAACCTTTCTATGCCATTAAAAAACCCGGCTCGGCTCCATATGCAAATACATTCAACTTTACAAGGCAATGGATTGGACTGAGGCTATTCAATAATGATTTTCATCACTTTGTTTATGACTTTACAATGGTGAAAGAGTTTGGCAAGGAAAATGGCAAATCGATAGATGCTTTCGGAATTGTTGGGAAATTAGGTTACCAATTTTATTTTATCCCTGCTAACCCAATATTTGCAATTAGAGAAAGCTATGCCTCGGGAGGGAAAAATTCTGACAGTAAGATAAAAACATTCGACTTCGCGTTTGGTTCTAAAGACCAGTACTATGGTTGGATGAATATTACATCCTGGTCAAATCTGGATGATAGAGAAATTTTGATTCACTTTTTCCCTATTAAAAATATGAGAATTGAGACTAATTTCCATTGGTTTTATATTCCGGTGCCCGATGATGTTACTTTGCTTGGAACGATGAAATTGCAAGAAGGCAAACACTTTTTGGGTAATGAATTTAATCTCTATTTTAATTATCAAGTATCAAAACAACTCCAGATAATTAGTATTTTCGGTTATTTTATTCCCGGAGACCTTCGACCCATAAATAATCATAATGCGAAAAGTTCGACCTGGTTTGCTTTCCAAATGCTTTATCAATGGACTGCGGAGAAAAAGATTAAACCAAAGGAATGATTAAAGTCAATGGCTGACAAAATTTGTAGAAAAGATAAGAAGAAAAGGATTACGAATAAGAAAAAATTAAGTGTAAAATAAATCCATATATTTTATAAATATTTAGGAGGTAAACAAAATGGCAAAGGATTTATCAAATCAAACTTGGCACGGGATTCCTAGGAAAGATATCCCCTGGTATCCAACTATTATCGTCGAGAAATGCATCGGATGTGAACTCTGCTATGTTAGTTGCGG
>JAPYWO010000367.1 GCA_028276305.1 Candidatus Thermokryptus sp. | reverse complement strand
AGCGTTTATCAACTACACGCTTCAGTATGCAGCTGGTACTGGTTCAGCTGCAACGACGAACTTTAACATCGCTTGGCTTGGTGGGAACTTCCCAACATTTGTCGCTCCTCTTGACTTTGACCAAAGACATACCGGAAGCATAAATGTTGACTTCAGGACCGAGAAAGGCGATGGACCGACCGTGTTTGGGATTAAACCGTTTGAGTATTTTGGCGTAAACTTGTTGTTCAGATTTGGAAGTGGATTGCCATATACGCCAGTTCAGTACAGAAGTTATATCTATGGACCCGGTTGGCAGATACCAACAGCAGCGGTTAATTCCGGCTACGGTCCGTGGACAAGCCAACTTGATTTGAAGATTGACAGGGCGATAAGATTTGGCAGGGTGAGCTTTGATATTTACCTCTGGGTGATCAACCTGTTTGATTCAAAGAATGTTATAAATGTTTATAATTCAACTGGTTTGCCAGATGCTGATGGTTGGTTCAGAACGCCTGAGGGTATGGCTTGGGCGGAGAGCAACGGTCCAGAAGCTGTGAAGTTGTATAACTACATGCTGGCTCATCCATATAACTGGGGTGAACCAAGGCAAGTTAGGTTAGGTTTGAGGATTGACCTGTAATTTTTAGGGTGGGCGTCTTCAACGGCGCCCACTTGTTCTTTGTTTTTTCAAAAATAAAATTTCTGGAGGACGGAGATGAAAAGAATAATTGCATTTCTAACCTTATTTGTATTCCTATTCGCTGTCTCACTTAATGCAAGGGAGAAAAACACCGAAAGAAGCAGGATATCGTCACTTTTGAAGTCAAATGTTTTGGTTCTTGAGAAGTTTGACGGCAACAGGATTTCAGCTGATGTTGAGAACACGGGTCAGTATGTAAGCTATCACAGAACTGGCGATGCTGGGCTTGAGTGGCCAAAGGGTTCACACAAGACAGCTGACTTCGCAGCTGGTATTTGGGTTGCTGGAAAAGTTAGAGGGACAGGTGAATTAAGAACAGCAGCTGCAGAGTATCAAGTTGAATTTCAACCCGGAAAGATCAAACCCGACGGGACACCTGATAATCCAGAGGACCCAAGGTATAAGATTTGGAAGATAAACAAGACAGACCTTTTCAATCCGAGCGATGATTATTTGAATTGGCCTGTTGAGGATGGTGCTCCCTGGGAGGATGTTAATGGTGATGGTGTCTTCACAAGGGGAGTTGATAGACCTTTGCTTTTGGGAGACCAGACACTTTGGATGGTGTTTAACGATGCAAACCCAGCCCAGCATAACATTTTCAAGACAGCTCCGATGGGGCTTGAAGTTCAAATGACGATTTGGGGTTATAATAGGGTTGATGCTTTTGGAGATATGTTCTTTGTCAAGGCGTTGATAATCAACAAGAGCAACACGACATACGATTCAACATTTGTTGCTTTGTGGGATGACCCTGACCTTGGTTATGCAGGTGATGATTTTGTTGGTTGCGATACAACGCTTAGCCTTGGTTATTGTTATAATGCGAGCAATACTGACAATGTTTATGGTTCTGCTCCACCTGCTATAGGTAGGGATTTCTTCCAGGGGGTAAAGGTTTACACAGGTAATCCGAATGATTCAGCAAAGGCATTTGGGAAATGGTGGAAGGGTTACAAGAACCTCCCGATGTATGCATTCTCATTTTATTGGAACGGCGCTCCATACCCATATCGTGATCCTGAATTTGCAGATGAAGCGTATAACTTTATGAAAGGACTTCTCGGTGATGGTACGCCTTATGTTGACCCGAATACAAATCAACCGACAAGATATGTTTTCCCTGGCGACCCTGAAACGAGAACGGGTTGGCTTGATGGGACGAGAGTTGGTCCTACAACACTTAGCCCAGGCGATAGGAGATTCCTTATGTCAAACGGACCTTTCACGCTTGCTCCGGGTGATACGCAGGAAATTGTTTTCGGTTTGTTGATCGCTCGTGGTACAAGCAATGTCAATAGCGTTACAATTTTGAAAATGGTAGACAAGGTCGCACAACTTGCTTATGATCTTGATTTCAAACTTCCTCCGACGCCACCATCTCCAAATGTCCAGGTTGCCGAGCTTGATAAGGAAATTGTCCTTTACTGGCCATATGACAAGAGGATTGATGAATACAGAGAGGTTGACCTTATTGATCGTGACCCGGATGGAAACCCAACGGAATATGTTTTTGAGGGATATATAATCTATCAATTTGATTCGCCGACACAGCCGACGAAATCAGTCAGAGTTGCAGTGTTTGATGTGGTGAATGATGTTAAGGAGATCAAGGACTGGGTGTTTGACCCAGCAAGAGGGGAAAATATTGAAGTAACTGTTGTCAAGGGAACTGACAGTGGAATTGAAAGGGTGTTCAGAATCAAAAAGGATTATCTTAACGATAAACCACTCGTCAATGGCAGACCATATTACTTTGCAGTTACGGCATATGCATATAATCCGTATGGAGTTCCAAGATTTTATGAGAGCGCTGTTAATATAATCACTGTTACACCTAAGCCAGTAAGCCCTGGCATAAGGTATACATCAACATTTGGTGATACTGTTAAAGGTGTCCATAAATCAGGAGTAAGTGATGGTGAGGTCTTTGGACTTGTAGTTGACC
>JAPYWO010000366.1 GCA_028276305.1 Candidatus Thermokryptus sp. | reverse complement strand
TGACTTATGGCGTTTCTTATTCTAAGCTTTTGGAGGAGCTTGCTGAACGGCTTAATAATCCTCAGATTGCCAGGATGGATGTGATGATAAATGTTATGGCTGTTGCTGTTTCCCTTGCCCTTCTTCAGTATGATTTCAAGTTCGTTCAAGAAGCGATAAAGTATGTTTTCAAAGTGAAGAAAAAAGTCGCTGATTTAAACATTGAATCAGCAAGATTTGTGTATGAATATGTGCTTAAAAATTTTGTCCAGACGAATTATAAACTTGAAGCTGTTGATAGAAACGATGATTGCATCTTAATTCAAGGTTATCAAGCGTCTGCTCTTGGTAAAATTGCCGGTGGATGTAGATTTCAGACATATTATCCGATAACTCCCGCTTCGGATGAAAGTGTTTATCTTGAGGATAATGCTGTGTTTGATTTGGTTGATGGGGAGGGAAAGGGTTCAATAGTTGTTGTTCAGACGGAGGATGAAATTTCGGCTATTACGATGGCAATTGGCGCTGGACTTGCTGGAGTAAGGGCTTCAACAGCTACTTCAGGACCTGGATTTTCGCTCATGGCAGAGGGGCTCGGTTGGGCTGGGATGAATGAAGTGCCAGTTGTTGTCACGCTTTATCAGAGAGGAGGACCATCAACAGGGCTTCCGACAAGACACAGCCAAGAGGACTTGCTTTTCGCCGTTCATACAGGGCACGGTGAGTTCCCGAGGATAGTTTATGCTTCGGGAGATATTGAGGAGATTTTTTATGATGTGGTCAAGGTCTTTAATTACGCCGAAAGGTATCAACTGCCGGTGATTCATTTGATTGACAAAGCGATGGCAAATGCGATTATGACTGTTAAGAAATTTGATATTTCAAAAATCGTGATTGATAGAGGTGATTTTGTTGAGTCATTTAATGACGGGGTTTACAAGAGGTTCAAGTTTACCGAGACGGGGATTTCACCGAGAGCACGACTTGGTGTTGAGAATGCTGTCTTTTGGAACACGGGCGATGAACACGATGAGTTCGGTCATATAACGGAAGACCATGAAGTTAGAACGATGATGGTTGACAAAAGGATGAAGAAATTGGAAGTGGCTTTGAATGAAATACCAAACGATGACAAGGCGGTTATTTATGGTGATGAGGATGCTGAATATGTTGTTTTGAGTTGGGGCTCAACGAAGGGGGCAATACTTGAAGCGATGGAAAAGTTGAAAAGCGAGGGATACAAATTGAAATTCATTCAAGTTAAGTTGTTGCACCCATTTCCAAGGGATTTAGTGATTGATATGCTCGGTTCATCTAAGTATTTGATTGATGTTGAGCAGAATAAAATGGGTCAGTTCGGTATGATTTTGAAAAGGGAGATTTTGCGCGATATTGATTACTATGTTTTGAAGTATAACGGTAGACCGATGTCCTTGAGCGAGGTTTATTTGGCTTTGAAGTTAATCCTTGACAGAAAAGCAAACAAAATACAGGTGCTAAACCATGGCGATTAAAATAGATGAAAGAAAATTAACACTTGACGACTACAAAACCGATGTTCATAACGATTGGTGTCCAGGATGTGGTGACTTTGGGATACTTCAATCGGTTCAGATGGCTTTATTTGAGCTTGGGATTCCGAGGCATAAGGCGGTGATTTTCTCCGGCATTGGTTGTTCGGGCAAGACACCACATTTTGTAAATGTCTATGGGATACACACATTGCACGGTAGAGCTGTTCCTTTTGCTATTGGTGCACGGCTTGCTAACCCGGAGTTAAATGTCATAGTCGTTGGAGGAGATGGAGATGGGCTTGGGATAGGCGTTGGACATTTTGTGAGTTCAGGAAGAAGAAATGTTAACTTAACTTACATCGTTTATAATAATGCGGTTTATGGTTTGACGAAGGGGCAGGCATCGCCGACATTGAAACTCGGGGTGAAAACGAAGTCGCTCCCGAAGCCAAACATAAACGACGCTGTTAATCCGATCGCATTAGCTCTTGTCTCCGGTTACACTTTTATCGCTCGCGGGTATTCTTACGATGTGAAACACCTGAAAGAGATAATAAAGAAGGCGATACTTCATAAGGGGCTTTCGTTTATTGATGTTTTACAGCCGTGCCCAACTTACAATGATATAAACACAAAGGACTGGTATATGGGCAAGGATAGAGTTGACCCGAAGACAGGTAAGCCGATGCCGAGGATTTATAAACTTGAGGAGGAGGGTTATGACCCGTATGTTTATAATCTTGATGATGGGGAGTTGGAGAAAAAGTGGATTCAGGTGATTGAGAAATCGCTTGAGTGGGGAGATAGGATACCGGTTGGGATATTTTATGTGAATGAGTTGATTTCAAGTTATGAGGAGAGGATACAAGATGTGATAAGTGATTATATTGTGAATCCACCCGTTAAACAGAAGATTTCAAAAGACGGTGGGCTTTCAAATGTGAATTTGGAGCGTATGTTGGCTGAATTTTCAACGCGCTTGAGTTAAAAGAAAATGATTTGTTTTTTTGCATTTTAGTTTTTATATTTTAAAAAAAGTTGCGTGATTTTACTTGGGAGTTGAGCCAGGAAATAGGCAAAATTTGTGCATTTGATTTGGATAAATTTAAAAAGGTGCACTCTTCAGGGGTGCACTTTTT
>JAPYWO010000365.1 GCA_028276305.1 Candidatus Thermokryptus sp. | reverse complement strand
GATATAAAGCAGGTAAAGATGTTTTTCTTGCGCTTGACCCCGCAGCGAGCGAATTTTACGAAGATGGGAAATATATTTTCTTTAAGTCAGATAAAAGCGAAAAAACACCTGAACAAATGGTGAAATTCTATGAGGAGCTTGTAAAACAATATCCGATTATATCAATTGAAGATGGGATGTCGGAGCACGATTGGGAAGGATGGAGGATGTTAACCGAGGCGCTTGGTGAAAAAATTCAATTGGTTGGAGATGATATCTTTGTCACGAACATTGAGATATTTTCAAAGGGAATAGAAAAGGGAATTGCAAATTCTATTTTGATAAAGTTGAACCAAATTGGAACTTTAACTGAGACGCTTGATTGCATTGAACTTGCAAAGCGAAATGGCTACACTGCGGTGATAAGTCACAGGTCTGGAGAAACAGAAGATACGACAATAGCTGATCTCGTCGTTGGAACGAATGCTGGTCAAATAAAAACTGGGTCAGCTTCAAGGACAGATAGGGTTGCTAAGTATAATCAACTGCTTCGCATTGAGGAGGAACTTGGTGCGGATGCCGTTTTTGCTGGGGTGAGTGCTTTTAAAAATAAGTTGAGAGTTTGAAAATTTTGAGAAAGGTTTTAATTTTAGGAAAAACAAATCAGAGGGATGAAATTGGCTCAAGAGATCAAGAAATGGGCTTTAATTCTCGGTTCATCAAGCGGATTTGGCGCAGCTACAGCGATTGAGCTATCAAAAAATGGTTACAATATCTTTGGCGTTCACCTTGACAGAGCAGCTACGATGCCGAATGTGGAGAAAATTATAAATCAGATTAAATCAAACGGTGTTGAGGTTGAGTTTTTCAATGTTAACGCAGCTGATCACGAGAAAAGGAAAGAGGTTCTTGATGTGATTGAGAAAAAATTTCAAAATGAGCCGTCAATAATAAAAGTTGTTCTTCATTCGCTTGCTTTTGGGACTTTAAGACCTTATATCGCTGAAAATCCCGATGATCAAGTAACGCCTAAACAAATGGAGATGACGCTTGATGTCATGGCGCATAGTTTGGTCTATTGGGTTCAAGATTTATTTCATAGGAAATTGATAGGGAAGGGGACGAGAATTTTTGCAATGACGAGTGAGGGTTCAACGAGGGTTTGGGCTTACTATGGACCGGTTTCAGCAGCAAAAGCTGCTCTTGAATCACATATAAGACAGCTTGCGTTTGAGCTTGCAAAATATGGAATAACCGTAAATGGCATAAGAGCTGGCGTCACAGACACTCCAGCTTTGAGGAAAATCCCGGGAAATGAGCAGATGATTGAGTATTCCTTGAAGAGGAATCCCTCCGGGAGATTAACCACACCTGAGGATGTTGCGAAGGCGATAGTTCATTTGAGCCACGATGATATGCAATGGGTGACCGGGAACATAATCGGTGTTGATGGTGGGGAGTTCATAGCGGGTTAATTCAAAAGGCGGGCATGAAAGCCCGCCTATTTTTTTTAAATCATCTTTTCTACATTTAAAACGAATGCGTGTAATCCTTCCTCTTCAAACCTTGAATTAAGGATTTCAATGGCTTTGATTAGATTTTCTACTTTTTCATCCGGAACGACCGTAAAAATTAAGGTGTTAATTTCTGGCCATACATGTGTCCCCAAATGTGGCTCTCCTTTGTTTGAGCCCTGACCATAAACATCGCTGATTTTAGTGTAACCGCGAATGCCCAAATCTTCAAAAATTTTTAAAACCTCATCTTCAATGGCTTGATTTAAAACGAGCAAAATTAATTTCATTTAACCTCCAAGCTTTTTCTTTCAAAAATTGAATAAATCGTTGGGACGAGGACGAGAGTTATAAGAGTTGAGACGGTTAAACCGCCAAGCATAACTATTCCAAGTGGGCGCCAGAGTTCCGAGCCCTCGCCTTTAAAAACCGCAAGTGGAAGCGTCCCAAGTATTGTCGTTAAAGTTGTCATCAAAACCGGACGCAAACGAGTTCTACCTGCATTGACGATAGCATCAAAAAAACCATATCCACGAGCTCTCAAGAGATTTGTGTAATCAACTAATACTATTGCATTGTTAACGACTATTCCAACGAGCATGATAAGCCCCATAAATGCGGTCAAACCGAATGGGACGCCAAAGATCAAAAGTCCGAGCACGACACCAGTGAAGGCAAAAGGAACGGAGAACATTATGACAAACGGGTGAAGCAGTGATTCAAACTGAGACGCCATGATCATGTAGGTTAAAATAACTCCAAGTATTAAAACTTGGAAAAGGTCTGAGAAGGCTTTTGCTTGTTCTTCAACTTGACCTGCAAATCTTATTTCAACACCAGGGGGTATATCCATTTTTTGAATTCTCTTTTGTAAATCATTCACGACATCACCAAGAGCGCGTCCCTCAACATTTGCCCCAACAGGGATAATTCTTTGTCTATCTCGCCTTTGTATTTCAATCGGGGAAAATGTGTCGTAAATTTTTGCGACATCTTTAACCTTGACGATGTTTCCGGAGAAAGTTTTTATGGGTATGTTGCTTAGGTATGAGATGCTGTTTCTTATATCTGAACCGGGTTGAATTGTAATGTCGTATTCGTCTCCAAGTTCCTTATATGATGTTGCTTTAAGCCCATAGA
>JAPYWO010000364.1 GCA_028276305.1 Candidatus Thermokryptus sp. | reverse complement strand
CAACCGTTGTTAGAATCCTTTGGGTGATACTTGCGATATCGTCCCTTGGTATAGCGGTTTTGCTTTATTTGATAATGGCGATCATAGTTCCAGAGGAACCGACGGTTTAAATGAAGTTTAAAACCAGAAGTTTCATCTCCGTCATTTCCTCAATCGCATATCTTAAGCCCTCACGCCCAAAACCACTGTCTTTAACTCCACCATAAGGCATATGGTCAATTCTGTAAGTCGGGTAGTCATTTATTATAACACCACCAACTTCAATTTTTTCAAATGCATAGAAAATTTTCTTATAGTCGGATGTGAAAACACCTGCTTGAAGTCCATATCTTGAATTGTTGACCTTTTCAATCGCTTCTTCAAAATGGTTATACTTTTCAAGTGTGACAACTGGCGCAAAAACCTCTTGACAGCTAACTTTCATATCGGGTTTGACATCAACCAAGATCGTTGGTTCGTAGAGTGTCCCGTTTCTTTTGCCACCGATTAAAATTCTTGCGCCATTTTGAACAGCTTCGTTGACCCAATTTTCTGTTTTTATCGCTGCGTTTTCGTCTATCATTGGACCGACTATTGTATCTGGTTCAAATGGGTTTCCGACTTTGATTTTTTTCGTTTCTTCAACGAATCGTTTTTCAAATTCATCGTAAATTTTTTCATTGACATAAATTCTTTGCACTGCTATACACGATTGACCCGCCTGACCAAATGAACCGAGAGTGATCCTTTTAACTGCGTAATCAAGATTTGCATCGGGTTCAACCACAACAGCTGCATTTCCTCCAAGTTCAAGCGTCACTTTTTTCTTTCCAGCTATGTTTTTCAATCGCCAGCCAACCTCGGAACTCCCTGTAAATGTCACCATTTTTATCCTTTCATCTCTCACAAGAAGTTCAATTTCATCGGATTTACAGGGGACAAGGTTAAATCCACCAGCTGGATATCCCGACTTTTCAATTATTTCGGTTAGCATCGCGCTTACAATCGGAGCTTGAGAAGAGGGTTTAAGGATAATTGAATTTCCACTTGCTATTGCGGGTGCGACTTTGTGGGCGACAAGATTAAGGGGGAAGTTGAACGGCGTTATAGCAAGTATTACCCCAATTGGAAATCTACGGATAATTCCAAACCTTCGCTCAGAGTGTGAAGCGAGATCAAGTGGTATGAGTTCCCCGTTGATTCTTTTGGCTTCCTCGCTTGCGATTTTAAATGTGAAGATCGCCCTTTCAACCTCAGCTCTGGAGAATAAAATTGGTTTACCCATTTCTTTTGTTATCATCTGACTAAACTCTTCCTTGCGCTTTGCTATCTCGTTAGATATAAACTCAAGTATTTCGGCTCTTTTGTAAGATGGTAATTGTTTTGTTTCCTCAAAAGCCCTTTGCGCTGATATAACGGCATCTTCAAGGTCATCTGGCGAGGCGAGATAAACCTCACCGACAACTTCCCCATTGAAAGGATTTTTAACTTTAATTTTCCTTGGTGATGTGCGCCATTCACCACCGATGAAAATTTTGTATTCCGGGACCATGGCTTTTTATGTTAAGTTTTTTATAGTTCAAGGATTTCCCTTACCTTCGCAACAACATCGTCAATGTTCACAAGTATTCTTTCACCGGTTCTTCTGATTTTAATCTCAACTTGGTTATTTTTCAAATTCCTTTCGCTTACTATTACCTGCAATGGCATCCCAAGGAGATCCGCGTCTTTGAATTTAAACCCAGGGCTAACATCGGTTCGGTCGTCGTAAATCACTTCAATCTTCTCAGCGTTAAATTTATCATAGAGTTTTTCAGCGGTTTGGACGACATTTGGAATTTCGGTATTAACCGAGATCAGATGAACGAGAAACGGAGCAATTGATTTATCCCAAATTATCCCGTTCTCGTCGTGGTTTTGTTCAATGTGACAAGCTATAATTCTTTCAACACCTATGCCGTAGCTTCCCATTATTATCGGTTTTTCTTGCCCATTTTCATCAAGGAAAGTGGCTTTCATCGCCTCTGAGTATTTCGTGCCAAGTTTAAAGATATGTCCGATTTCAATCGCGTTCACAATTCTTAATGGGTTACCACAGTTTATGCACGGTTCCCCTTCCTCAACCTTTCTTAGGTCAAAGTAGCCGTCAACTTTGACATCCCTTTCCATATCAATGTTTGCGATGTGATAATCGTCTTTATTTGCTCCGCTTATTAAATTATTCGCCCCTTTTAATCTGTTATCAGCGATTATTTTGAAGTTTTTTAACCCTATTGGACCGATCGACCCAGCGTTAGCACCTGTGAGTTTTTTAAGCTCTTCAGGTTCCATTGGCGCTATTTCCCCACCACCAAGCGCTTTTAGAAGTTTCGCCTCAACAAGTTGATCGTTGCCAAGCATTAAAATTAAAACAGGTTGACCATTGTGTTTGTAAACGAGCGATTTCGCAAGTATATCTGTTGAAACATTCAAAAACTGCGCAAGTTCATTTATCGTCCTGACATTTGGAGTGTAAATTTCCTCAAGAGGTTTGCTCTCTGGATATCTTTTTGCCGGTGGGACATTTGATTGAGCTATTTCAGTATTTGCGGAATAGCCACATCTGTCGCAAAGAACAACTGTATCTTCGCCATAAGGTGACTCAACCATGAATTCTTCCGAAGCAG
>JAPYWO010000363.1 GCA_028276305.1 Candidatus Thermokryptus sp. | reverse complement strand
GTCAAAGGTCTTCTTGAAAAAGCCCCACCCCTTACATTTGAACACTTCTATAACAATGTCCATTATGATTTCCATTTTCTCGTTGCGATATATTTAATAGGAATTTTTGGCATCGCCTCAGGCGCGTCTCAAAGATTTTATAGCGTCGTTGATGAAAAATCAGCGCTTAAAGTCGGGATTCTCGCATCTATTTTATCATTTGCTCAGCCGTTGCTCTTTGCAGTTCCACCACTTGTAGCGAGAGTTATCTGGCCTGACTTATCTCAAGTTGACTTTTTTAAAAAATTCTTTCAACCAAATGATTTGGTCTATCTTGCAGTTGCTTTGAAATTTCTACCAATCGGGTTGGTTGGTCTGCTTATGTCTGCAATGCTTTCAGCAACGATGAGCACGCTATCAAGCGTTTATAACTATGTTGGCTCTATAATTACACGGGATATTTACCTTAGCCTGTTCAACCCTAAAGCAAGCGAAACGAAACAATTTAAATTTGGAAAGATAACCTCACTCGTCCTCGGTTTGATAGTCATCGTTGAAGCTTTGATTTATATTCATAGCGAATTCGGGATTTTTAATATAATGACAACCTTCTTTACACTTTTCAACATCCCGGTCATAATACCACTTACCTTTGGTTTGATTTCAAAACGAATACCACGCTGGGGCGCTTTCCTGAGCATTATCTGGGGGCTTATAGTTGGCGCAATGGCAAGATTTATAGCGGGTTGGTCAATGGGTTTACAAGTTTATCTTGCTGCAGTTTCAACTTTCGCAATACTAATGCTAAGCGATAAAATAAGACAACTCTACCTCTCAAAAAGAAAAACACTCTACATAATTTCTTTACTTACCTCCGTTTTTTATTCGCTCATCTTTACGCTTAATATAAAAGGTGAAATGACAGCAATTAAAGTTATAACTTTAATCATCGGCTCATTTGCGCTTGGATTTTCGCTCGTTTATTCAAACAGGTTTATAAAAGACGACCCCAAGGATAAAGAAATTGTTGAAAACTTCTTCAAAAAACTTGAAACGTCCGTGGATATATTAAACGAGGTTTACGGAAAAGGTGAAAAAGAAGTTTCAACTTTTCCATTCCTTGGAACTGTCCTTATGTTGATTGGCATTTTGATACCTTTTCTTTCTTTCTTTGCCGGTTCCGGAAGGGATATTTCTATATTTCTCGCGATAAGCTCAATATATATCGTCTTCGGTGGTTTGATGATTTACTTTGGCAAAAAAGCGGAAAGAAAGTTCAACCAATACCTTGAATTTGTTAGGTCAAATAAACAAAAATAAAAGGGAAATCCAATGAAAATTAAAGATGCGCTGAAAAAGGTTACCAGGATAAAATATCACAAAAATTGCGCCCCTGTTGTCAAAACCGTTGCATTAGAACTTAAAAAATTTGTAGAAAACGCAAATCTTGAAGAAACCGTAATGAAAGAATTTGACCTTGAAAGCGGGGTTTTCTACATATCCACTGCCGACGACTTCTTTTATGATGGCTACGATAAGGCAAAAAATGAGTACAATAATTGCTTCGTATATTTCCGTATAAATGAAGACGGCTCGGGTATTCTAACCTCTTCAAAAAATGAGTTCCTTTTCTCCTTCTACTCTCACATGGTTGAGGATAAACTTGATGATGATATAGAGGAATTCCGTGAAGGTAAATTTCTTCAGCCGACTTTTAGATGGATAAGAACAGTTAACGATTTTTTCTTAACGCAACAGGGTAGAATACAAAGAAATTTTGATAGAGAGGTCTATATACGCGGATTAGCAAAGTATGGTTTTACCCATGTTGAGGTAAATGGTCTTGGTTTTCCGATGGGAATTGAAACCGGTCCGAAGGGTGAGGTTTATCCGATGTTTTACACTTATCTTCCAGCGCTTGATCAATTCGTATATAGCGAATTAAACCGAGGGGTTTATCCATACTATTACCTGAGCATTAATCTCGCTTTCCTTAAAAAGAACGCTAAAATTGCCATAAAATACGGTCTTGTTCCAGGGCTTCTATGTTTTGAACCTCGCTCCGTACCCGAAGAAATCTTCGCCAGATACCCAATGCTTAGGGGAGCTCGCGTTGACCATCCATTCAGAAGTTTCAAACCGAGATTTAACCTCACAATCGCTCATCCTAAGGTACTTGAACATTATGCTGAGATGCTTAGGAAATTATTGATTGAAATCCCCGAGCTTGAGTTCCTTTCAATCTGGACAAATGATAGCGGAGCTGGATTTGAACATACAAAATCACTTTATGTTGGAAGAAATGGAGGGGCTTACCTTATCCGCGAATGGAAAAGCGATGAGGAAATAGCAAAGGTAGCAGGTCAAAATGTTTTAAGATTCCTCAAAACCTTAAGGGACTCAGCTTCTGAAATTAACCCAAATTTTAAAGTTCTGACACGACTTGAACCATTTTACGGCGAACACGATATAATTTGGAATGGTATTGAAAAAGGTCTTGAAGTTGAGACAAATTCACTCCTCGGCAAAGGGTGGTACATCCCATACCAACATCCGAAATATCCTGATGTAAAAGAAATCGGTGGAACGCCCCTTCATGTTAATTTAGATGAAAAAGAAAAAGACAAGCTTGCCGAGCTTAAATTGAAAAATTCAAACGCGCATTTTTACTTCACATCC
>JAPYWO010000008.1 GCA_028276305.1 Candidatus Thermokryptus sp. | reverse complement strand
TCATCGTTCAAATCAGCGATAAAAAGTGAATAACTCTCATAAACTTTCGCGAAGGAATCCGAAGAAAAATTTAAAAATCCCCCGGCGATTAAATTCAAAATTACGAACGAGACGAAAATGAAAATTAAAAATGTAAACCTTGCATTTTCCCTTATCCCGAGGATGTTAAGTCCAGTTATAAACCAGACGACGAAAAACTTAAGAATGAATTTAAAGTCGGGCGATAGAGAAAGAAAAGCTGCTCCGTTTTCAACAGCGCTAACGGTTGAGATTGACGCAGTTAAAATATAAGTGACGAGAATGGAAGCAATCGCAATAAAAGATACGGTTGGTCCGAGGACAAGGTAAGAAAAGGAATAAACCCCGCCACCTTTTATATTATGGACTTCAAGTATCTCTGCGATTTCAACCATTCGCGTTGAAAGGAAACGAATGAAAAGAGAGGTCAAAGCGATATAAACGATCGCTTTTATCCCGATAAATCTATATGCTTCAAAAGGAGCATAATAAATTGATGTGAGTTCATCCATCAAGGTTATAACTGATACAGCAAGCCAAGTTATCCACCAACGCCCTGACTCAAAGTAACTTAAAAGGTTCTTTTGTCTGACAAGACGAACAAAAATTAAAAAAATGATGATGTTGAGAGAAACAAAGATGAGCGTTTTCATAAGAAATGAGGAGAGTTAGGTTTAGATTATAAGCATTGCGTCGCCGTAGCTTAAAAATCTATAACCGTTTTTTATTGCGTGTTTGTAAGCTTCCATCAAAAGATCAAGCCCTGCAAAAGCAGCTGTAAGTATAAGCGGAGTTGACTCAGGCATATGAAAATTTGTTATAAGTTTGTCCACAATTTTAAATTCATAAGGCGGATAAATGAATTTATCAGTCCAACCCTTATACGGCTTGACATGACCATCTGCTGTCACGCTTGATTCAAGCGCTCTAACTGTACTTGTACCAACTGCAACGACACTTTTCTTTTTGTCAATTGTCTCATTAATCAATTTCGCGCTCTCCGGGGAGATCTCAAAATACTCCGAATCCATCCTGTGCTTACTTAAGTCCTCAACTTCAACCTTTCTGAAAGTCCCTATTCCGATATGAAGAACTATTGGGACAATTTTAACACCTTTCTTTTCAATCCTTTTCAAAAGTCGCGTTGTAAAATGCAACCCAGCGGTTGGCGCAGCAACTGAACCAACAACACTTGCGTAAACTGTCTGATACCATTCTTTATCCTCCTCCTGAGGCGGTCTTTTTATATACGGTGGAAGTGGAACTTGACCATATTTCTCAACGAACTTGAAGAAATCACCCTCATAGTGAAACTTTATCGTCCTACCCCTTGATGTTGTATTATCAATGACCTCGCAGTAAACTTCATCATTTTCCCCGAAATAAATTTTATTTCCTATTCTAACTTTGCGCGCTGGATCAACTAAAACATCCCAAAGATGTTCCTCTGGGTTAAGTTCCCTTAATAAAAGAATTTCAATTTTGGCTCCCGTTTTCTCCTTTCTTCCTATCAATCTTGCCGGAAAAACCTTTGAGACATTAATAACAAGCGAATCACCCTCTTCAAGATAATCAACTATATCCGTGAAAACCTTGTCTTCAATTTTTCTGTTTTTTCTGTCAAGAACAAGAAGCCGAGCGCTATCCCTTGGCTCAGCCGGATATTTTGCTATCAAATTTTTAGGAAGCTGATAACTAAAATCCGAAAGTTTCATAGCGTTTAAAAATTTTATTTGAATTTAAAAAGCGGGGGCGACTACCCCCGCATAAAATTCACTTTTTGTTGACCTTGGCTTTTGCCTTTGACTTAGCAGTTGCTTTAACTTTTTTAACCGCCTTCCTATCCGTCTTCTTGACCTGCGCTTTTTTCTTGAAACCATTGTAAAGAAGCGCAGCTCTTGCAGCAGCTAACCTTGCTATCGGAACTCTATACGGCGAGCAACTTACATAATCAAGCCCAATTTTATGACAAAATTCAATCGTCGCTGGGTCACCACCGTGCTCCCCACAAATTCCAACCTTCAAATTCGGTCTAACCGAACGCCCTTTCTCAACGCCAATTCTCATAAGTTCACCAACACCTTTAACATCTATCGTTTGGAATGGGTCCTTATCGTAAATCCCAAGGTCAAGATACTTGTAAATAAATTTCTCATAATCATCCCTTGAAAGCCCCATTCCCATCTGCGTCAAATCATTCGTCCCGAATGAGAAAAACTCAGCCACCGTTGCTATCTCGTCTGCCGTTATAGCTGCTCTTGGAACCTCAATCATCGTCCCAACCGAATACTCAACTCTTACACCTTTTTCCTCCATCACCTTTTCTGCAACCTCGCGGACGATCTTTTCTTGATTCTTCAACTCATTCACATGCCCAACCAAAGGTATCATTATCTCTGGCTTAACTTTAATACCTTCTTTTGCGACATCACAAGCTGCTTCAATTATAGCTCTTGTCTGCATTGCGGTTATCTCGGGATAAACAATGCCAAGACGACAACCCCTGAAACCAAGCATAGGATTAAACTCTTTAAGCTCGGCTAACCTTCTCCTGATTTTTTCCTCTGGAATTCCGGTTTTCTCTGAAAATTCCTTTATTTCCTCATCCGTGTGAGGCAAAAATTCATGCAAGGGCGGATCAAGTGTCCTGATCGTAACAGGTCTATCACCCATGACTTTGAAAATTCCGTAAAAGTCCTGCCTTTGCAAAGGCAAAAGTTCATTTAACGCGGATTCCCTTTCTTCTTTCGTGTCGGCAAGGATCATCTTCCTCATTGAAATTATCCTATCGCCTTCAAAGAACATATGTTCAGTTCTGGTCAACCCAATACCTTCAGCACCAAAAGCAACCGCTACCTCAGCTTGCTTTGGAAGGTCAGCGTTAGTTCTTATTCTCAATTTTCTAACTTCATCAGCCCATTTCATCAATTTTTCAAATTGCTTATAAACAGGCGCATTTTCAGGGTCAAGCGTTTTCTCAACCAAAACCTGTAAAACCTCGCTAGGCTTTGTCGTTATCTTCCCAAGTATGACTTCACCAGTTGAACCATCAATTGATATATAATCGCCCTCTTTTATCACTTGTCCGTTAACTCTTATTTCCTTCTTCACATAATCAATATCAAGAGCACCACAACCCACAACACAAACTTTGCCCATTTGCCTTGCTACTAAAGCAGCGTGGGAAGTCATCCCACCTCTTGAGGTTAAAATTCCCTCCGCAGCATACATACCTTTTATATCTTCTGGGGATGTCTCAATTCTTGTTAAGATGACTTTTTCGCCACGCCTTGCCCACTCCTCAGCGTCTTCGGAATGGAAAACAACCCGCCCGGTAGCTGCCCCGGGTCCAGCTGGCAAACCTTTAGCTAAAAGTCGTCCCTCTTTTATAGCTTTCTCCTTTTCTCTCGCATCAAAGATCGGTCTTAAAAGATGATTCAAAGCATCCGGCTCTATCCTTAATAGCGCTTCCTCCTTTGTTATCAACCCTTCCTCTACCATATCAACCGCTATTCTAACAGCTGCAAAACCAGTTCTTTTCCCAGCGCGTGTTTGCAACATGTAAAGTTTTCCACGCTCTATAGTAAATTCAATGTCTTGCATATCCTTTAATCTGCTCTCAAGGATTTGCCTCACCTTGAGCAATTGCTCATAAACATTCGGCATTACCTCCTTAAGTTTCTCAATTGGCAATGGAGTTCTTATTCCAGCGACTACATCCTCACCTTGAGCGTTCATCAAGAACTCACCGTAAAACTCGTTCTCCCCGGTTGCGGGATTTCTTGTGAAAGCAACACCGGTCCCAGAATCATCACCCATATTTCCAAAAACCATTGTCTGCACATTTACAGCGGTTCCCATATCATCGGGGATATTATAAATCTTTCTATACGCAACCGCTCTTGGATTCATCCACGAACGAAAAACCGCACCAATGGCACCCCAAAGCTGTTCCCACGGGTCCTCAGGAAAATCCACTCCTTTTCTTTTCTTTATCAATTCTTTAAACTCGTATACAAGCTCTTTCAAATCTTCAGCTGTAAGTTCAACATCGTGTTCAACTCCTCTCGCCTTTTTTTTCTCTTCAATTAAAACTTCAAACGGGTCCCTTTCCTCTTTCGTCTCCGGCTTCAAACCCAAAACAACATCACCATACATCTGAACAAACCTACGATATGCATCCCAGGCAAATCTCTCATTTTTTGTCTGTTCAATTAAACCCTTAACGGTTTCATCGTTAAGCCCGAGATTTAAAATCGTATCCATCATCCCTGGCATTGAGACCGGAGCACCTGACCTAACGGAGACGAGAAGAGGGTTTTTAGGGTCACCAAATTTCCTCCCAACAAGTTTCTCAACCTTTGCAAGGGCTTTCTTCACTTGTTCCTCAAGTCCTTTCGGATAAGTTTGATTATGCTTGTAATAATAGCTACAAACTTCCGTTGTGATTGTAAAGCCAGGTGGAACGGGTAATCCGATGTTCGTCATCTCAGCGAGGTTTGCTCCTTTTCCACCGAGTAAATTTTTCATTTCAGCTGTTCCTTCCGCTTTTCCTCCACCGAAAAAATAAACATATTTCTTTGCCATTTAACCCTCCTCCTAAATTATTTTTGCAAAATTGAACTTATAAAAGATTGAAGCAAATTTTTTGAAAACACGCTGTTAATATCTCCCATCCTCTCGGGATGCCATTGCACAAGCATAACAAATCTATCATCACCTTCCCACTCAAGACCCTCTATTACACCATCATCGCACTTCGCATTAACCCTCAAACCCTCGCCTATCCTATCAGCCGATTGATGATGACTGCTGTTAACTGTCCCTCTCTTCTCACCGACAATGTTGTAAAGCTTTGAACCATCTATTACGAAAATATCATGTAAGCGGTCTTCCCCAGTTTGCTCATCTTTGCGATGGTTTGTCCCTATAACAGTTTGAATGTCAAAAACCAAACTCCCCCTCAAATAAACATTCGTTATCTGTAAACCGCGACAAATCCCGAGTATCGGTAAATTCTTTGAAAAAGCAATGTCAAGAAGCTTGAATTCAAACCAATCCCTTTCACGGTTGTATTTGTCACCCTCGCGCTCCGGCTCACCATAAAATTCAGGGTGGACATCGTCACCGCCCGTTAAAATTAAACCATCACATTTTCTCAAATCATCAGAGTTAAGTTCTTTATAAGATAAAATCACTGGTTCAACCTCCACAGGTGACCTTTTGAGCCAATTCAAATAATTTTCAAGTTTTCTATCGCAATAAGAAACCCCTACCTTAATCATCCCACCAACCCCAAAATTTTTTGTTTTAATTCCTCTCCCCCACTGTAGAACTCAACCTCAATGACAGAATAAAAAAAAGGAAAATCTTTTAAATCCTTCATTTCATACAATCTCGCATAATCTTTCTCAGTCGTCAAAACAATTTCAGCACCAACCAACTCCATTTGCCTTATTATTTCCTTAATGTCATCCCTGCCATACCTGTAATGGTCGGGAAACTCAAAATCCTTTAGAACCAAAAATTTATTATCTTTCAATAGTTTTAAAAAATTTTTGTGTTTTCCTATTCCTGAAAAAGCGACGACTTTTTTACCTTCAAATGGCTTTTCAAGTAAAATATAATCAAAAAATTTCCGTATTTCAAGAAGTTTATATACGAAAACGCATCTCACAACATTTTCATCTCTAATATATCTTTCAAGCACCCTCCATCCCTCTAAACCTTGGACACAAACCACATCGGCTCTTTTCAGCGAACTCATCGGCTCCCGCTTCAAACCAGCCGGGATTAAAAATTCCTTCACAGATTCATCATCAACCAGCAAAATATCAACATCGCGATTTATGTCCCTTCTTTGAAAGGCATCATCAAGTATGAAAACATCAATTTCAGATTTTTCCAATAGTTTTCTTCCAGCTTCAAATCTATCTTCACAAACAGCAATTACCCAATTCAATCCATTCTCAACAGATTTTAAAGCCATCTGAAACGGTTCATCCCCACATTCATCCGCTTCTGAAAAAATCTTCTTTCCATCACTTACAAGCACAAAACCTTTAGTCCTTCTGCCATACCCTCTGCTCAAAATCGCAACTTTTTTCCCCATTTGACTTAGAAATTTCGCAATCCATTCAACCATCGGCGTTTTTCCAGTCCCACCAGCAGTGATGTTCCCAACAGATATAACTGGTCTTGGAAGCGTCTTTATCCGAAATATGCCGAAATCATAAAACAAATTTCTTAGCGAAACAACCAACCAGTAAATCAGCGAAAAAGGTAAAAGCAAAAACCTCAATCTGCGCCAGATTTTTATCCCTGCTATTGTCATAACATAGAAAGGATTTTTTCAGCCACAATCTCGGATGTCGTTTTATATCCGAAATCAAACTTAAGGATTTCCTTTATCTTTAAAAGCTCATTCCTCACATCATTAAAAAATTTCTCGTCCTCAAGATATCTTTTGACGAGCTCAAAAACCCTTTGAACTGTGAAATCATTTTGAATAAGTTCAGGAACAACTCTTTTTCCGAGAACTATATTCGGAAGTGCGATGCTTTCAATTACATCCCTTTTCACAAGCAACTTCCCGATAAAATAATTCAAAGCCGATGTCTTATAACAAACCACCATGGGAATCCCAAGAATCCCCGCTTCAAGAGATGTAGTTCCACTTTTTACGACAGCAACCTTTGACATCTTAAGCAAAGCATGCGGATCATCAACAAACTTAAAAAACTTAACATCTTCGCCTCCGATTTTAAAAAACTCATCTTCACTAATCGTCTTAGCTCTGCTGAAAACGACCTCAACCCCAAACTTTTCCCTCAAAATTTTCCCAACTTCAAGCATCGTCTTAAACATCAACCTTATTTCTCCGATCCTACTCCCTGGGAAAAAAGATATGACCTCTTTGTTGGGTTCAATCCCATATTTTGAAAGTAGAAAATCAACATCAAGGTTCTCTACTTTAGCTATATCTTCAAGAAGTGGATGCCCCACGAACTCAGCTTCAACGCCATAACTTTCAAAGAAACTTTCCTCAAATTTAAAAATCACGAAAAGTTTATCAACGAACTTTTTTAACACCTTTATTCTTCCCCTTCCCCACGCCCAAACTTGAGGTGCTATATAATAAAAAACTTTCACTCCGTTCTTTTTCGCAAACCTCGCAAATCTTAAATTGAACCCAGGATAATCAACAAGAAGAACACCATTTGGCTTTCGCTCAACCAGAGCCGATTCACACAAATTTTTAAGCTCAATGAACTTAACATAACCTTTAAACACATCAACAAAGCCAATCACCGCTATCTCGGATATATCATAAATGAGCTCAACTCCACACCTTTTCATCTTTTCACCGCCAACCCCGAAAACTTCAATCTCCGGGTTCAATCTCTTAAGCGCACATATCACTTTACTTGCGTGTAGGTCCCCAGATGCTTCCCCAGCTATAACCATTAATTTCTTCACCATTTGGACAAATATAAACTTCAGCTTGTTTTGAAAATGAAAATCAAAATGTTCAAGGCAACTACAAGAAGAAATGCTTGCAAAGTCCTTTTCTCCGACCTTAACGCTTCTTTGATGTCAAATTTAAAATTTGAAGCGAACTCATACCTTTTCAACCTCGGTATAAACCTCGGGACATGCTTTATGTACAACGCATATTCATCGGGGAAAGCTCTACTTAGATAATCTTCCTCAAGCGTAACAATGAGATAATACTGGACGAAAAAATAAATCAAACCGATGATTTGAAAATATGGAAACAAAGCCATTGACATAACACCAAAACCAAGGTACATCAACATATTTCCCAAATACAAAGGGTTTCTGACATATGCGTAGGGTCCATTTGTCACGAGCTTACTTCCGCCAACTGGTCCGGTCGTCCTCGTTTCACCACCAGCATATCCAACGCCCCAAAATCTTATCAACTCACCGACAAGCGCAATTAAAAAACCTATCAACAAGCTCCAAAGGGTTGGCTTCGCAAATATGAGCATAACGATTAAAAAGGGTATTGGCGTATAACTTCGGTATGAGAAAATTTTTTGTCTGAAATCACCCGACACGATCTATCCTCTTTTTATTCTCTCATGAAAACCTCTCGCCTTTTCAATTCAGCCCTCCACCTCTTTCTCAATTTCTTCCTCCCACTTATGAAGCGTTGAAACTGCTCAATGACATCCTTAAATGTCTCAAACTCATAAACAGGGATATTTTTCTCACGACAAAATTTTAACAATTCCTTCTTTCCGAAAACTACATCCGCATATTCAGCTGGGCATCTATCCGAATAGCCATCCCCAATGTAAATAATCACATCATCATCGCCCGAAAGCGTTAACATGTGATTTCGCTTACAATTCGCACAAATCCTGCAAACTGAATCGGGGTATGGGAACTCAAGATTTACCCCACCTTCGTCAATTCTCAATCTATTTGAGAAAAACTTCAATTCAGATAAACCGTATTTTTCAAGTATCCTTGAGATATAAAAATCAAAACCATCGCTTAGAATGAAAATCTCTATCCCGTTATCTTTGCAAAATTTAACGAAATCAACGAAATACGGGTCAATCTCTTGTGAATTTATCAATTCAACAGCTTCAATTTCGTTGACATTGACCTTTTTGGCTATCTCTTCCCACATCTCTTTAGAAGATATCTCATAATCACGCCAGCGTTCAACGAGTCGCTGATAAAATTTTCTATCCCCGAATGTTTCAAAAAACAAATCCCCAACATCTTTTTTCGTTATCGTTCCATCAAAATCACAAAATACTTTTATTTTCATCTCTCCTCAATTTCTTGTTTGAATTTCACAGACACAATTTTTGAAACGCCTTCCTCTTCCATTGTGACTCCGTAAAGAGTATCAGCTGCCTCCATCGTCTTTTTATTATGAGTGACTATAATAAACTGGGTATCGTTTGAGAAACTTTTGAGAAGATTTATAAATCTCTCAATATTCGCATCATCAAGAGGCGCATCAACTTCATCAAGGACGCAAAATGGACTTGGTTTAACAAGATAAATTGAAAACAAAAGGGCTATAGCGGTAAGAGTTTTTTCACCAGCTGAGAGAAGGTCTATTGATTGCAACCTCTTCCCTTTTGGCTTAGCCATTATCTCAATCCTTGATTCAAGCGGGTCAACTTTCCCATCTTCATCTGGAACAAGCTTGATATCCGCTTCGCTGTCTGGACCAAACAGGGTCGCAAATGTCTTCTTGAAATTCTCTTTTATCCTCTCAAATGTCTCAAGGAACTTCTTCTGTGCTGTTGTGTTAATCTCATCAATTGTTTCCGTCAATGTCTTCTCGGATTCAATGAGATCATCCCTCTGTGAAATTAAAAATTCAAGCCGTTTCTTTTCCTCTTGATAGTCCTCAAAGGCAAGCAAATTCACAGGTCCAAGCGCTTTCAGCTTCGCTTTTAAATCCTCAACCTCCTCTCTCAACAAAGCAATGTTAAATGTTTTATCATCTTGAAACTCCTTGAAACCAATCTCAACTTGATATTCCTCCATCGCCTTATTTTTCAGGTTTTCCATCCTAAGTTTAATCTCATTTATCTTCATCTCAAGGTCATGCATAGCGCTGATATATTCTTCATATTTTGCCCTCTCTTCCTTTATTTTCATCTCAAGCGTTTGAATTTCAACTAATTTATCGCTGTGTAATTGCTGAATCTCCTTCAATCGTCCACGAAGCGAAGTTACCTCGCTTTCAAGAGATGAAAGTTTTTCTCCAAGTTCAGAAAGATTCAAATCTATCTCCTCAATGCGAGCTTTATTCGCATCGCTTTCCACTTCATAATCGTTTATCCGCTTTGATATTTTAAATATATCCTCCTTTATCCGTTTTATCTCAAGTTCAATGTTCTTTTCCTCATTTTCAATTGAGATGAGCTTTATGTTAAGTTCTGAAATCTCCTCCGCCTTCTCGCTCCAATTTCTCTCTAACTCCTCAAACTCAGCAGTTGCGGAAGAAAGATTATATTCAATCTCCTCCTTTTCCCTTTCAAGAGCTCCAATTTCAGGTTCAAGCTTAGACAAAACATCAGCAACTGAATTAATTTCCCTTTCAAGTTCGTCTCTTTCCCTCTCAATTTCATCAATGCTTTTCCTCGCCCTTTCTTTCTTGTATTCTGCCTGACTTATGAGTTTTTCAACCTCTGAAACAGCACCCTGAATTTCCCTGATGGCATCGTATAATTCTTTCAAATTTATCACCTCAAGCTCACGGCTTTTATGTTCTATTTCAGATTGAATGCTTGAAAGTTCTTTTTTAAGTTTTGCGACTTCACCTTCAAGAATTTCAATTTGTCTTCGCTTACCTATTACACTCTGCGTTGAGCCATTTGTGCTACCTCCCTTTATCAAACCCTCATCTGTGAAAATTTCCCCATCAAGCGTAACACATTTAATGCTCCCGTACTTTCTCAAAGCATTTATCGCACTTTGCTTATCCTTGACCAAAAGGAAATCGTCAAGCAGTAAATCAATAACCTTTTTAAATTTTTTATCACACAGCACTGTTTCACTTGCCCATCCAATGATACCATCTCCATTTACTGGGAAATTAGAAGCATAATTTTCAGGGATTTTTTCAAGGCATATGAATGTAACCTTGCTCTTATTTTGCGCCTTTAAAATCTCAATCGCCTTTTCAGCTTCGTCAACGGTGTCAACTATAAGATAACCAGCCGATTCACCAAGCGCTGATTCAATCGCGGATGAAAACTGCGGATCAACATCAATTACATCAGAAACACTCTTAAAGTTTGAATTATAATTTTGAACGAGAAACTGAGCTCCTTCCGACAAATCAACATGTTTCTCAATCAAGTCCCTCAAGAAATCAATCTTTGAAATTCTCTTCCCTATTTCATTCTGGACAGCGAAAGATTTCTTTTGAAGTTCCTCAACTTCAATCCTTAACTTATCCCGAAGGTTTTCTTTTTCTTTGAGTATCCTCTCCGCATTTGCAAGCTCATTTAAAAGGAATGCTTTTTTCTCAAGAAGTAAGTTCAACTCTTCTTCAGCGGACCTCGCCTCATTTTCATACGAGGTCTTCTCAGCGCTCAAAACTTCAAGTCGCCCCTTTAAGTTTTCCATTCTCGCCTTCATCTTTTCAATATCATTCCTCTTCAAGGAAATAGAGCTTATTTTTTCAATCAACATCTCATTTAACTGCTTCAACCCTGTTCTTTTCTCATCAACCAACTTTGTGAGTTCATCAAGCGCTCTTTTCCTTTCATAAAACTGGGATTGTAATTTCTCCTTCTCGGATAAAATAGCCTCAAGGTTTAACTTTTTCTCAACAAGGAGCTGATTCAGATCGTAAAGTTGTTGTTGAAGTTCTGTTTTCTCATTTGATATTTTTTCAATCCTTTCAATTGCTGACTTCCTTCTTTCCCTCAAAAGAGCTATTTCCTGCTCGGTTGAATTTAACTCTTTTGTCTTACTCTCAATCTTTGAATATATCTCATCAATTTGAAGCTCAAGCGTTCTCAATTCGCCTTTTAAAACATCAAGAAGTTGTTCGCCTTGATTCAATGATGTTCCAACATCATATCTTTTATTTTTTTCAATTTCCAATGTCTCTTCAAGGTAAATCAAATTTCTCTTTAATTCAGAAAACTCCCGCTCAAGTAGTTCAATTTCCTTAGCTTTTAATTCCTCCGCTATTTGATTGTATTTTTCAGCTTTTTTGGCTTGCCTTTCAAGCGAAGTCACATTTTTTTGAACTTCGCGGATTATATCATTTATCCTTGAAAGGTCATTTTTAACATCCTCAAGTTTTCGGTAAGTTATTTTTCTTCTCTGTTTATATTTCGTCACGCCCGCTGCTTCCTCAAAAAGTTTTCTTCTTTCCTCAGCTTTCTCACTCAACAGCGCCTCAATCATCTTCAACTCAATGACAGAGTAAGCGTTTGCTCCCATGCCAGTGTCAGCAAAAAGGTCAATTATATCTTTTAACCTACAAGGGACCTTGTTGATCAAATACTCGCTTTCCCCAGATCTGAAAAGGCGCCTCGTTATCGTCACCTCTGAGTATTCCATCGGGAGTATTCCCTTGGTGTTTTGAATTGTAATTGAGACCTCAGCCATACCGAGCGGTTTTCTAAATTTAGTGCCGTTAAAGATAACATCTTCCATCTTGTCGCTCCTTAACACGCTCGTCCTTTGTTCGCCAAGCACCCACCTTATCGCATCAACTATGTTTGTCTTGCCACAGCCGTTTGGTCCAACTATAGCAGTTATACCACCGTTAAATTTCAACTCAACCTTTTGAGCAAAAGATTTAAAACCAAATATCTCAAGCCGTGATAGATACATCTAACCCCATAAGTTTTTCTTTTTATTTTGTGCTATTCAAAATGTTAAGAAAAAACTTCAAATATGCAAAGGACGAAAACTCATAATTATAATAAAGCAACATGAAACTTAAAACAACCAAAATCAATGCAACAGAAACAACGCCAACACGCAACTGCTTAACCTCATAAATTA
>JAPYWO010000362.1 GCA_028276305.1 Candidatus Thermokryptus sp. | reverse complement strand
ATCCCTTATTCACGAAGAAAGCTCCCTCTCCCTCGCGCATTTGTCTTTCCTTTTCAATCTCCTCAGGTGTTGGAAGATCAGCAAGTGCGGTTTCCGACTGTGGATAATACTGCGGTGGAAGATTCACCTTTTTCCAGCTCATAACAAGAAGCGTCAAAGCTATTGCCTCCTTTGACCCAAAGCCCATCTCAGGCATGATGCTTTCAGGGGAGACCATCTTCGGATTCTTAAAATGAGCCACATGCCAGGCAAACACTGACTTTTTACCACCAATTCTGGAATAATCAAACTGCTCAGGTGCTTTATCTCCCTCGTATGTTAAATCCGGACCTATAACACCACCGCGACCGTTAATTTTATGGCAAGCGCGACATCCCTTCTCCTTGACGAGTTTTTTCGCATAATTGATGTAGTCAGCGCCAGGCGTCAAAGTATCATAACGATGACAAATGTTGCAATTCATCTGAAGCAAAACTTTTCTATCAGGCGGTCTGTAAATATCTTCAAGTTCTTTCCCCAACAGTGGCTCTTCCCAATGCTCAATAAATCCGTGCGCCTCTTCTTTATTTAAAGCATAACCCTGTCCTCCATGACAGATTGTGCAACCATATTGAGAAACGGGATGTTTCTCAAGTATCTCCTTCGGGTGCGATTTAAATGGATTCGGCGCGTTTTCAAGCCCCTTCCATTCATAACCCATATGGCAGGTTATACAGCGGTCAACCCTGTTAAGTTCCTTAACATAAATTTGCTTTATCCCACCTTCAATCGCCTTCGCCTTTTCTTCACCCAGATTCTTCTTGACATATTCCTTGAACTTCGCTTGATATTCTTTCCACTCGGGCGTAAAATAACCAGCATAAACAACAGCGGTAATTATTAACCCTATCAATGATATCGCAAAAATTAAAGTCACATCTTTTTTTAATTTTGCCTTGTCCATTTTCAGATGCGCTTTTCTTTTAAAATTTCTTTGGAATCTCAGGCCAACTCTCCCATGGGAAGTAAAACTCCCAATTTGGACCGCGCATATAAGTTCCGATTATTATCAAAACTACCACCAAAAAGCAAAGCACAAGGAAAATGATGTTCTGCTTCAACCTTTCCTTACTGAACCAAACTCCTGTGGAAAAGTTTGAACTTTTATCAAGGTAAGGCCATATAGCGAGCAACAACACAAGGACACCTGGGATTAAAATCCCACCGATAAATGCACCGTTTAGGACAAATCCACCAATTCTTATCGTCGTTATAGCAACGAGCTCCTGCAACCACAGGAAATACCAGGGCGCTTTTGCCGGATTTGGCGTCACATGAGGATTGGCTGGCTCCTCAAGCGGTGCGCGAGCAAATAAACTTATCAAAGCGACAAAAACAAATGTCCCCAACATTACAAGCCCGATTCTCCTTATCAAAAACGGAATTGAATTAACGGTGTATTTCTCCTCATCAATCAAAGTTGCCTCAACCTGAACAGTTCTACCCGTTGTAAGTCCAAGAAGCGAATAGGTCTTACTTTTAATACCATCCTTTACTTTTTCCTTTTTCTGGTTTAAAACAAGGTTATCAACGCAGGCAAGCCCGCCATCTTTTCTAATCCTCCACATATGATAGGAGAAAAGCACCAAAACAGCTGCTGGTAAAAAGAAACAATGAAGCACATAAAATCTTATCAAAGCATTTTGTTCAATCTCATGACCACCTAAAAGGACAAATCTAATCCACTCACCTACTACAGGTGCATTTTTAGCTATGTTCGTCCCAACTGTTATAGCCCAAAAAGCGAGCTGGTCCCAGGGCAAAAGATACCCTGTGAAAGAAAGAAGTAAAGTTATCAAAAGTAGGACAACGCCGACAAGCCAATTCAACGGTCTATTTTGTCCAACCCCAACGCCATTTTTATAAGCACCGGTTAAAAATACCCTTACCATATGCAAAAAAACAACTGCGACCATCAAATGAGCTGAATTTCTATGCATCGCCCTTATGAACCAGCCGAAAGAAACGACATATTCTATATCCTTAACACTTTGATAAGCCCTCTCAACCGATGGGACATACAAAAACATCAAAACGACGCCTGTTATCGTCAATATCAAAAAAAGCGTTGCTGAAATCGTCCCAAGCCAAAGCGAGTATCCCCAGGACAAACTCCTCAATGTCACCTTTGCCGGAAACCAATGCAAAAGCAGATTCCTAACTATTGACTCTCCCGCTTCCTTTTCCGACCTTGGTGCCCAAGTCCAAAATATGCTCCGCCCGTTTAGTTTCTTTTCGGTTATTTTAACCTCAGCCATAGAAAATTCCCTTTTTGATTTTACACTGTCAACTTGTAATTCTTCGGCACTGTCTTGTTCAAGTCAACGACAAGCTTTCCATCTTCCGGGGAAACCTCAACCTTCACCCAATCAAGGGGTCTTGGCGCAGGTCCAGCATAATTTGTCCCATCTCCATAAAACTTTGACCCGTGGCAAGGACAATGGAATTCCCACTTGACTTCAACTTCTTCCCCGCCAATTTTGATGACCTTCGGCTTTGAAAGCGCGACATATTTGACCGTGCAACCAAGATGAGTGCAAACAGCAGAGATGGCATAAAATGTCTTCCCCTCGCGAAATATGTATGTCCTCAAATCATCAATAAATGTCACACCATCAGGAATCTTATC
>JAPYWO010000361.1 GCA_028276305.1 Candidatus Thermokryptus sp. | reverse complement strand
GCAAGATCGGGTGATAAAGGAAATTCCGCAAATATCGGCTTGATCGCAAGAAAGCCGGAATATTATCCCCTGCTTGTGGAAAAGGTAACCGCGGAAGTAGTAAAAAAACACTTTGAAGGAATTTGTCTCGGCGAAGTTGAAAGATGGGAATTGCCGAATCTTTACGCTTTAAATTTCCTCTTGCACGATGCGCTTGCAGGCGGTGGAACTATTTCACTGAGAAACGACGCACAGGGTAAAACACTTGCCTTCGCACTCTTGCGACTTGAAATTGAAGTTCCCGATGACTTTGAGATCAAATAAAAGTTCAAGCATGGGGAAAGTCCCAGATGAAATTAAAAAATTACAAGGTTTCTTTCTGAGCATCGCTACTGAAAAAGTTGAAGAGATGAAAAAAGCACTACAACAAAAAAATTTATCACTGATTAGAACCTACGCACATCAACTCAAGGGCTCCGGTGCTTCTTTCGGATTCCCTGAGATTTCAAAGATAGCAGAACAAATTGAAAATGAATGCCTAACCGATTCTCAAGATAAAGTTGAAAAATTAATCAATGAAATGGACGAGCTCTTGCGCATTATAAATTCAAAAAATCCACCAAATGCTGGTATTGATCTGCCTTCTGACGATTAGCTCAATCTCTCAATCTCAAAAAATTGAGCATATAAAGAAGTATGCTGTCTGCTACGCAAAAATAACCCCTCAAGAAACGAGCGGTTTTGAACTTTTAATACTTGACCCCGACCTTTACACTAAAGATGAAATCCTTGACTTTAAAAAAAGAGGTGTTAAAGCGATCGCCTACCTCAACATCGCAGAACTTGAAACATACCGCAATCACTCTCTCCCGGAGTCAATAATTGTCGGCAAAAATCCGCTATGGGAAGGGCATTTTTATGTTGATATAAATTCACGAGCGTGGGAGGATTACATCTTTTTTGATAGAATTCCGAAAATAATATCAAAGGAATTTGACGGCTTCTTCATTGACATGGTTGACATCGTGAGCGTTTTCCCGAACTTTAAAGATAAAATCATTGATTACATAAAAAGAATAAAAATCCAAAACGATGACAAAATCTTGATCATCAACAACGGTTGGGTCTTGCTTGACACATTGAAAAGTTTCGCCGATGCTTTTTTAATTGAAGGGCTATTCACACGATATAATTTCAAAACAAAGAGATATTTCGTGCGATTTGAAAGGGAATACAAAGACAGAGTTGAAATCCTTAAGAAACTCGGCAAAAAAATTTTTACACTTGATTTTCTCCCCGAGAACGACAAAAGAAAATACTTCGTCAAATCACTTTCGTTGCAAAACGGGTTCACACCCTATATATCAACCATAGAACTAAACAAGATCTACCGATGAAATTTGAAATCAAAGACAGGGTCAGCGCAAATAAAATTTCAGAGATAAGATCAAAACTGAAAAACTTTTTGCTTTCAAATGAAATTCCAGAAGAAACCGCCTCTGACATTGAACTTGTCATAAGCGAAATGCTGACAAATGTTTATAAACACTCATATAAAGAGAAAGAAGGCGAGGTGATTGTGAAAGCATCAATTGACGGTGATGAATTAACGATTTCAATTAGGGACTTCGGGGAGAAATTTTCGCCAACGGATATAAGAGAGCCGGACCCTGATTTCCTCGCCGACCATGGTTATGGGCTTTACATAGCAAGTCAAATAATGGACAAGATTGAATACATCCTGTCGCATGAAACCGGGACCGAAGTAATTCTAAAAAAACTGCTTAAAAGGAATGGTTGATGTCTGCCTTATACTTGAGGGAACATATCCTTATGTCGTTGGTGGCGTTTCAAAGTGGACACATGCACTGATAAAAAATTTAAGCCATTTGAAATTTTCAATCGTCCATCTTTATGATGAAAGGAAAGAAACGATGAAATATCCAATCCCTGAAAATGTTGAATCAATTGTTGAGATTGATGTAAAAAATGGTCTCGGTTTCAAATTTGACTTCAGCGATGTTCTTGACCTAATCCCTCGGGCGAAGGTTTATCATTGCCTATCAACTGGATTTGCTGGGGTTTTGGGGTTGCAGATAAAATCGGCGCTAAAAAGACCGCTCATCGTGACTGAGCACGGGATTTATTGGAAAGAGCTTGAGTTTGGCGTTTACGAAATTGAATGCGGATTTAAAATTTTCAAAAGCGAAAAAGAAAAAATGGACATTTGCGTCGCACGAAGGGAATTTTTGCGAATATTCAAAGAGATCGCGCTTAAATGTTACCTTGAAGCTGACCTCGTGACGACGGTTTGCAAATACAATCTTGAACAACAATTAAGTTTAATCCCTGAGCAAATGGTTGAAGATGTAAAGCATAAATTCAAAGTTATAGAAAATTTCATTGAACCTGGATTTTTTAACCCAGCGGGGAGATTAACAAACAGTGAAAAAGTTGTAACTTTCATAGGCAGGGTTGTCCCGATAAAAGATGTTAAGACATTTATAAAATCAATGCCCTTAATTTTACGGCGCTTTCCAAAAGTTAAATTTCTAATTGTGGGCGATCTTACACAAGACAGCAGTTACTCATCGGAATGCATTGAACTTGCTGATTCGCTTGGGGTTTCAGATAAAGTTAAATTCATCGGTGAGGCAAGGGCGCTTGATTATTTAAAATCAACCGATATCC
>JAPYWO010000360.1 GCA_028276305.1 Candidatus Thermokryptus sp. | reverse complement strand
CACATCGTGAAATTCCCGCGTTCACAATATCTACATTTCATGCAAGGCGCGTGATGATGGATGAAAACCCTATCCCCAACTTTAAACTTACTCACATTTTCACCAACTTTAACGACGACACCCGATAGCTCGTGTCCTATCACAAGCGGAGCTTTCTTCTTAACATACCATTTCATCGTGTCGCTTGAACAAATCCCGCAAGCTTTAACTTTAACGAGAACCTCGTTTGAATTTATATCCGGGATTTCCATCTCTTCAATCCTTATATTGCCGAAGTCATATAATTTTGCAACTTTCACAGGTATGAAATTTTTAATTTAAAAAAATCCCACCCATTGTAGGGAAATTTTCGCACCTTGGCAAGATATTTACAACCCCGGGTTAGTCCTCAAAGTTCTTTGAAAATCTTTTTTCTTCAAATTCACCGCCGAAAACATATGGCACCGCGTAGCCGTACCAATCAAGCTTTGACTTTTTAATTAACGAGAGGACATGTCTTTTTGTTTTCTTGCGGAAGTCAAGTATCCCTTCCGCCTTCTCAAAAGCAGTGGGTAGAGGTTCACCCGGGAAAAGGAACTTCAACATTGCGACGAGCATTTTTTCATCCTGACCCAACATAAGCGCTCACATCTTTTAATTTTCTCTGATGTAATTTACTAACAAGCCGAGAATTAGTCAAGTTTAATAATTTGTTTTTTTGAGCCGTTTTTTTTATCATTACTTTGACAAAAAATTTGAACAAGAAGATATGACAAGGAAAAACAAGGTTCAGGTCTTCACCCCTGAACTTGTATTTGAGGGAAACAACAAAAAGTTTTACACCTCGGAGGAAGAAAATTGTCTAATAATGAAGTTTAAAGACACGATCACCTTAAGAGATGGGACGGTTTTCAAGATGAAGGGACACGGTGAACTTAGGAATAAAATTTCAACAATTTTATTTGAGTACCTTCACAACTTCAACATACTTACGCACTATATAAAGCCAGTTGATGAAAGTTCAATGCTCGTTCGCAAACTCAATATGATTCCAATCAAAGTTGTCGTGAGAAATATAGCAGCTGGAAATTTTTGCGATAGGTTCGGGATTGAAAAAGGCAGAGTCCTTGATCAGCCAGTTATTGAACTTTATTACAAGAACAACACATCGCATTATCCGTTTGTTAATGAATACCATGTATATGCTTTGCACATCTCCACCCCAGAGGAAATCGCGATGATAACGAGGATGGCTTCAAAGATAAATGCCATATTGAGATCATTTTTTGAGCGCAGGGATTTGAAATTTGTTGATGCGAGGTTTGAATTTGGAGTGCTTGGGGATGACATAGTGCTTGGGGATGAGATATCCCCGAGGACTTGCAGAATTTGGGATAAGGAGACAAATGAACCGCTTGATTTTGAAAGGGTTCGCTTCAACATGGGCAATGTAAAGGAAAGCTATAGTGAAATTTTAAGGCGCATATCAATTTAAATGGGGAAAGTTAGATTGATAGCGAAGTATGGAGTTTCCACGGTTGTTTGGATAATTGCAATTTCTATCGTTTTAATCTTTATCTCTTTTGCGATAAAATTAACACCGATTAGAATTTTACTCTTCATCTTGGCAATCTTCTTAACTTCGTTCACACTTTTCTTTTTCAGGGACCCGGAGCGAAAAATTCCAAATGGAGATGGCATAATAGTTTCGCCAGCGGATGGGAAAGTTTTTTTGATAAGGGAGTTTTTTGAAAATGAATTCATCTTTGACGAGGCAATTCAGGTAAGTATTTTTATGTCGCCTTTAAATGTCCATGTGAACAGAATCCCAATAAGCGGTGAAGTAAAATTTTTGAAATATGTCCCCGGCAAATATATTGTTGCATTTGATGAAAAATCTTCCGAAAATAATGAGAGAAAAATCATAGGAATTGAAACGGAAGACGGTTTTAAAATTTTGGTCAAGCAAATCGCTGGCTTTATCGCAAGAAGAATTGTCTGCGATGTAAGAAAAGGAGATAAGGTGAATACGGGTCAAAGATTCGGGATGATAAAGTTCGGTTCAAGGGTTGATGTGATAATGCCGAAGGATAAAGTTGAATTGCTTGTTAACTTAGGTCAAAGTGTAAAAGCAGGTGAAACAATAATTGCAAAAGTTAAGAGGTGAGATTATAATGAAGAGAAACAAGTTTATCTTCGTCCCGAGTTTGTTCACGGTTTTGAACATGTTTTCGGGGTTTCTTGCAATTTTGTATGCGATGAACGATTTATATATTCAGTCAGCTTGGTTTATAATTTTGGCTGCAATTTTTGATTCGCTTGACGGAGCTATGGCTCGGCTGACAAAGAGCGCGACTGAGTTTGGAGTTGAGCTTGACTCGCTTGCGGATGTTATTTCGTTTGGAGTTGCGCCATCAATCCTCGTTTATAAGTTTTACTTTCACGAGTTCGGTGAAATTGGGATATTTTTGAGCTCGCTCTTGATGATATTCGGAGCGATGCGACTTGCGAGGTTCAATGTTGAACTCGTTGGCTTTGATAAGGAATTCTTCAAGGGTCTGCCTATACCTTCTTCAGCTTCAACCGTTGCGTCTTACATAATTTTGTTCTATAATGAAGAAACTGGGATGCCAAATTTTGAAAAGCATGCCCTTATACCGATGGTCGTAGCCCTATCCTTACTTATGGTCAG
>JAPYWO010000359.1 GCA_028276305.1 Candidatus Thermokryptus sp. | reverse complement strand
TTGTCCCAGATCAGAAACCTGATAAAGTGTTCAAACTTTTGAAGGATTATGTTAAGAAGCTTAACCCTGATGTTCAAGTCATAAGAGAAAATGCGCTTGAGCCATATTATGGCGAATTCACAGGTCCGTATGCAGAAGCAGCCGTTAGGGCTATTCAATATGGTTTCGGCTTGAAGCCAGCTTTTATAAGGGAGGGTGGATCAATAGGAGCGGTTGTCACAATGAAAAAACATTTGAAAGTTCCAATTGTCTTCATTGGTTTAAGTTTGCCAGAGCACGGTTATCATGAACCAAATGAAAACTATGATTGGCGTCAAGCATCCGGAGGTATGAAAACATTCGTCAGGTATTTCTACGAGATATCGCAGATAAAATGAATTAAAACTTGAAACTTAACAAAAAATTTATTATTAATTATTGCATTTTGGAGTCAAACTCTAAAAAACAGGAGGAGGTGAAATTGAAAGCGTTAGGAAGGCATCTTTTGATTGAACTCTTCAACTGTGATAGGAAACTCCTTAACGATGTCTCTTTCGTTGAGAAAGTCCTGACGAAATCGGCTGAGCTTGCAGGGGCGACGATCGTTAAAACATTTTTTCACACTTTCAATCCCCACGGGGTCAGTGGTGTCGTTGTGATCGCTGAGTCGCATCTAACAATTCACACATGGCCAGAATATGGTTACGCTGCAATTGATGTTTTCACCTGTGGGGATGATGTTGACCCGTATGTTAGCTATGAGTATCTGAAGGAAAAATTTAAAGCGAAAGCCTCCTACATCATGGAGGTAAAAAGAGGTCTGTCAGAGAATATCATTGGCACAAGTACAAAGAAAATAATGGCGGGAGTTCTTGCAGGAGAAAGGTGAAGTAAATACTGACATCCCAAATAGTAACAGCGAAGGCATTTGGTTTACGGAATACGGTCCGGAGAATACTGCTTTATCCTTGAAGATAAAGCGCAAAATTTTTGAGAGGGAAACGCTTTTTCAAAAAATAGAGATTTTTGACTCTTACGATTATGGAAGAGTTTTGGTTCTTGATGGATTTATAATGCTGACGGAAAAGGATGAGTTTATTTATCACGAGATGATAACTCATGTGCCGTTGTTTACGCACCCAAATCCAGTTAGGGTTTTAGTTATAGGCGGAGGGGATGGAGGTGTTGTAAGGGAAGTTTTAAAACATAAATCAGTTGAAAGAGTTGAACTTGTTGAAATAGATGAAGAAGTTGTAAACGCAGCGAGAAAATTTTTCCCACAAGTATCGTCCTATCTTGATGATGAGCGAGTTGAGGTGATATTTCAAGATGGAGTTGAATTCATCAAGTCAAAAAATGGCGTTTACGATGTAATCTTGATAGATTCGCCAGACCCAATAGGTCCAGCGGTTGGACTTTTTGAAGAAAGCTTTTACAAGGATGTCTTTTCAGCTTTGAATGACTTTGGTATAGTTGTTGCGCAGGCGGAATCGCCGTTCGTTTTCCCCGACTTGATAAAAAAAATTCATTCCGTTTTCAATAAATACTTTCCCATAGTTCGTTTTTATCTTGCAAATGTCCCAACATATGCAAGCGGTCTTATAAGTTTTGTCCTTGGTTCTAAGAAATTTGACCCAGTGAAGGATTTCAATCCCAACAAAGTCGCTGGATTTCAACTTAAGTACTATAACGAGCAGGTACACTGGGCATCTTTTGCTTTGCCGAACTTTTTTAAAGATTTACTTAAGTAAATTTCTTGCAAAAATGGGTTTCAAGTGGGTTTATTGCTTGATCTTTTTAATTTTATTTTTTTCCTGTCGCTCAGGCAAGGGAAAAAGCGATGATAAATTTGTTGAAGTTTATGGGGAAGTTCTGCTTTTATCGGAAAAATTCAGCAACGATTCTCTTTTATTAAAGACAAAGATTGATTCGCTTCTTAAAGCTAAAAAGATGAGCTACCAGCAGTTTGATTCGCTTTCAAGGGTTTACAGCGAGAATCCAAAGCGCTGGGTTGAGTTTTTTGACAAGGTCAAAAGATACATAGATGAAAAAAGTTCAAATGCCTCGCACAATAGATGAAACATATCTTTACTCAATTTGGCTTTCGTTTTGGGATAAGCTTGAACTTAAAACGAAAAATTCGGATAAAATTGAAGTTTTGAATTCCGGCGAGATGAACACAAGCGATGGGGCTGACTTCACAGATGCAAGAATAAAGATAAATGGGAAAATTCTCAGAGGCGATGTTGAAATACACCTTAAAGCGTCGGACTGGAAAAATCACAAACATCACATTGACGAAAGATATAACACGGTCATACTTCATGTAGTTGCCAATGACGATACGGACAATGGCTTTGTTTATACGGTTTCTGGCAGAGGCATTCTCACGGCTGAAATATCCAATATAAATGAGTTTAGCAAAGCGATAAAAAGAGGTGAAAGGATAAAATGCTATGCTTCTAATAGAAATGTCCCGATGGACGAGAAATTGAAGTGGATTAAGAAGCTTGGTCTGACGAGGTTGTTTTTCAAGGCAAGGAACTTAAGTGAGAGGTTGGCTGAGATAATTGATGAGAATTTTTTTCTTGTAGCTGAATCGCCCTCGGATTATTTCCCAACTCATAAAAGTTATTCTCTTTTCCAGCTTTCGCACAAATTTGTTTGGGATCAGCTTCTTTATGAAAAAGTTATGGAAGCGCTTG
>JAPYWO010000356.1 GCA_028276305.1 Candidatus Thermokryptus sp. | reverse complement strand
GGCTTAATTGAAAGTGATGAAAGAGTTGTTGATAGGTTAATTGCTAAAAAAGGATAAAAAAATTTCATCCGAGGGATGAACTTTACACTTCAACTCAAGGAAAGTTTTAAATCCGCTCTTCAATCAATTCTCGCACATAAACTTCGCTCTTCGCTTACGACGCTCGGCGTTGTGATTGGAATTGTTTCCGTAACATTGATGAATATGGCGATTGAAGGTTTGAGACGGGCTTTTGAAACGAGTATCTCATTAATAGGGGCGGATGTGCTTTACATTCAGAAGTGGCCATGGTTTACGGGAGAAGATTGGTGGAAATACAGAAACAGGCGAGAAATTCAAATAAGTTACGCCAAGTATATAAAAGAAAAATCAACTTATGCTGTTGCAGTTGCGCCGACCGTCGGCACATATGCTACGGTTAGATACGGTAGCAATACCTTGGAAAATGTTGTAGTTGTCGGGACGACGGATGAATTTATTTACACTGCCGGTGTATCGGTTGAATTGGGGAGGTTTATGAGCGAAGTTGAAGTCAAAGCAGAAAGACCTGTTTGTGTAATAGGAGCGGAAATCGCCGAAAAACTTTTTGTTAATGTAAATCCGATCGGTAGGGAGATAAAAATCGCTGGGAGAAGTTTCAGGGTTGTTGGTGTACTTGAAAAACAGGGAAAGTTTCTCGGTTTAGCGACACTTGATGATAGGATTTACATACCGATTGGTCAGTTTATCAGAATTTTCCCCTGGCGTATGGGGGCAACCATAAGCGTTAAAGTTAGAGATATGAACGAGATAGAAGACGCAATTGAAGAACTTAGAGGGATAATGCGGACTTTGAGAGGGCTTAAACCGTGGCAGGAGGATGATTTTTCAATTAACAGGCAAGAGTTATTTTTAAACGCTTATAATCAAAGCGTTGGAGTTATAGGGGCTGTAGGGCTTGGGATAACGATTTTGGCTTTGGTGGTTGGAGGGATTGGAATTATGAACATTATGTTCGTTTCTGTAAAGGAGAGGACAAGGGAGATAGGTATAAGGAAAGCTGTCGGAGCGACCCGTAGGGCGATTTTAATGCAATTTTTAATTGAGGCAATTTTGATAGGTCTTTTCGGTGGAATTATAGGTTTGATTTTCGCTGTTTTGCTTGGATTTGTCGTTGACCAGGTGATTCCGACAACTTTGCCTTTGTGGGTTGCGATTTTATCGCTTTTGATCTCTGTCTTCGTCGGCGTTGTCTCCGGGTTTATCCCAGCTTATAGCGCTTCAAAAGTTGACCCAGTTGAATCACTCAGGTATGAGTAAAACAAAGCTTGGTTCAAAATGCGAAACCACAGGTTGAGAATTTTATGGGTTGAGTTGATTGAAAGTTTATATATGGTTTGGGATTCAATTAAGGCGAATAAGTTAAGGACTTTTTTGACATTGCTTGGGATAATAGTTGGTGTTTTCTCAATAATCGTTGTCATGACCGGGATAAGGGTTTTACAGAAAAGTATGGAGGAGACGCTGAGTTTTTTGGGGACGAACACATTTCAAATAAATAAATATCCAAGTGTTATAATCGGGGGTAGTTCGCGATGGGCTAAATACAGGAACAGAAAAGATATAACTTTTGAGCAAGCTTTGTATGTGGCTAAAAATGCGAAACTTCCCGAAGCGGTTGCAGTTGAAGGTTGGACTGGACCGAAAATAATTCAGTTCGGTGAGGTTAAGACAAATCCAAATATACTTTTGTATGGTGAGACGCCAGAGGGATTTACAACGAATAACTGGATAGTTCAAGAGGGAAGGGCTTTGTTTGAAGATGATGTTGAATTTTCAAGGTTTGTAATCGTCCTTGGCGCAAATGTCGTTAAAAAACTCTTTCAAAATGTTGACCCCATCGGTAAGGAAGTTAAAGTTGATGGTTATACTTTTAAAGTTGTCGGAGTCCTCAAGGAAAAGGGTGGATTGTTCGGGAGCGCTTTTGATAATATCGCCATCATACCTCTTTCAACTTTTTTGAATCTTTACGGTAAAAATAGAAACCTTACTATCCTTGTCAAGGCGAAAAATCAAGAACTTTATGGTGAAACGGTTGAGGAAGTTGTAGCTCTCTTGAGGAAAATAAGAAATGTCCAGCCAGGTCAGGAAAATGATTTTGAAGTTGAATCAAATGAGACGCTTATAAAACAATTCAATGATTTAACCTTTGCCGTTAAAGTTGGTGCGCTTGTTGTTAGTATGATTGCACTTGTCGCTGCTGGTGTTGGAATTATGAACATAATGCTTGTATCTGTTACTGAAAGAACCAGGGAGATAGGCATAAGAAAAGCGGTGGGCGCAACAAAGCGGAATATATTGACACAATTTTTGCTTGAAGCGTTTCTTTTGAGCCAGTTCGGTGGAATGATAGGAATAATACTTGGGATAATCGGCGGGAATGTCCTTGCGTTTATGCTTAAAGTTAAGCCGATAATTCCGTACGATTGGGTGGTTGCTGGCTTTTTGATCTGTGCGTTTGTTGGTATGATTTTCGGCGTTTATCCAGCTTGGAAAGCAGCAAGCGTTGACCCTGTTGAATCGTTAAGATATGAGTGAATTTACTTTTTCAGTGTGATTGACGATGAAAGCCCAATATTTAGCTCGCTTACTTGCTTGATCGGATTTAAGATGAACCCCCTTTTTAACTTGATGAATAGGTGATGTTGAGG
>JAPYWO010000357.1 GCA_028276305.1 Candidatus Thermokryptus sp. | reverse complement strand
TGCGAGGCGCAAATTGAAGTTTCTTTCGGCAAAGACATACTTGAAAATAAATCTCTGCCCAGGGACTCTGCCCGCATTTCTTCCAAGCCCAGCTGGATAGTCATTCCCAAGAACACCATCATTATTGTCATCATTTCCAGTGAAAACAAGATAAGGTCTACCAGTTGCAAATGTTCCCCAGCCACTTAATTTAAATCCAAATGGCAAATCAAAAACACTACTTATTGAAATCCTATGCCTTTCGTCAAGCGTTGAAGGTGCCTTCTTTAACATATCAGGGTTTGTATAATAAAGGTAACCGTAATAGATCGTGTTGTCAAACTCATCGTATGTCCAGGACAATGTATAAGCAATGTTCAACCCCCAAGAACCGGGTTTATATGGCTTATCAAATGTAAAGTATATGGCATCGTACCAAGAGTTTCCGGCATCTGTCCAAACCTGAATCGGTCCATATTTTGTCGTCAATCTTTGCTTTGCATTTGCATTATAAGTCGTTATCTCATTATATCCGCGAACACCAGTATAACTCAAACTCACAAGCACTTCACCAAATCTTTGCCTCAACCCGATACTATATTGAACTGTCATCGGCGGTTTCAAATCGTTTGGTATCAAGAATATCTCAGGAGCAGGAACTCTTCCTTGCGAAATCAAATTAAGCAATTCATCTCTGTTATAGTATTTGTCATCCCACTGAATTTTACCTGGACCGAAATCAAGGTAATAAACTTTCCAAGTGTATCTTAAAATCTCGTCGGAAGCGACATTCCAAACATGTCTATCATAGTAAATCCCAGCTCCACCGAAGATAACCGTTTCACCCTTCCTGCTTATATCATATGAAATTCCAACCCTCGGTTGAAATGCCTTCCAGTACGGTTTCCTATCTTTTCCGGTTGAAAAGTATTTCTCTCCGAAGAAACCAATAAGGTCTCTTCTTATCGTATCGGGTACAGCAAAGTCATTATTTATCATATTTGTCTCGTAATCCCATCTTATCCCCAAGTTCAATGTCAGATAAGGAGTTACCGTCCAATCATCTTGAATATAAACGCCAAACTGGGTATTCCATTTTTCAACGGTTGGCACACCAACGCCAACTCTTCCTTGATATGGCGCTGTACTCGTATCTCGGAGGAAATAAAATTGTGGATGTAAATAAAGCTTCTGATTTGCTTCATATCTTAATCGCTGGATGAAAAAACCACCTTTAATGATATGATTTCCCCTGGTATATGTTATATCATCATAAAATGCGTATCTATCTTGGAACCAATTTTGTGGTGCATGTGAAAAGCCACCAATTGCTGCACTTGGATAAACCTTCCCAGGGGTTGGAAACGGTGCTATATTCGCAATCTCCCAATTATAACGCTGGAAGTTTAACCTTGCTTCGTTCAAAAGCATCGGGGAAATGATATACTGATGTTTCAAAACATAATTGTAAACTCTGTTGTAGAAAAGCCTTCCCCTTTCATACGCAGTTGTCCCACCTATCCCAAGATAATTTCTATCAAACCTACCATACCAAGTAAAATCAAGGAATTGATTCTGAGCTGGTTGGAAAGTTAATCTCCCAAGCCCGAGATGCCCACTAAATGGTACTTTATATGTTCCAGCATATTGAGAGAAAAGGGGTGGTACAACAACGGTTGCAAATCTGTCCGTGAAAGTTCCCTCATAGGAAACGAAGAAATGAAGCTTGTCTCTTATAATTGGACCTCCCAAACTGACACCTGTTTGGCGACGTTTGAATCCCGGTTTCTCTTTTTCAAAAACTCCAAGTGCATTTAGCGACTTATCGCGATAAGTTATAAACGCTGTCCCGTGAAATTCGTTAGTTCCCGTCTTTGAAACGGCGGAAACGACACCACCAGCAGCTTTTGAATATTCCGCCTTGTAAAGTTGAGTTATGACCCTTGCTTCTTTTACAGCATCAAGCGGAAATGGATTCCCAGGGCTTAAGAATTGTCCTGCAAGACCGCCCTCAACTATCTCATTTTTATATTCCGTCCCTTCAAAATAAAAACCAACCCATGTCGGTTGTAAAGCACCGCTTCCAAATGTCGCTCCTATTGGTTTCATCCCGGGAACAAGCGCCATGAGTTCAAGAAAATTCCTTGTGTTAATCGGCAATGTTGCGATTTGCTGAGGTCTTAAAGGCACTGAAAGTTCGGTTTTCTTCACCTCGTATTCAATCGCTTCAGCAGTAACGAGAACTTCCCCAACTTGTATTTCTTTCGGCACAAGTGTAAAGTTAATCGTAACCCTCTCACCAACCCCTAACTCAATAACTTTTGTTTGTTTACCATAACCCACATGGAGAGCGCTTACTTCATAAGTCCCTGGTGGCAATGACAAAACATTATAAACGCCGGAAGCAGCTGTTATCGCTCCACGGATATAGCCTGTCTCAACATTTTTAACGACAATTTCAACATCCGGTATTGGCTTCCCCTCGTTGTCAACGACTTTACCAGTTAAAGAAGCAGTGTAGGTCCCGCTACCTTGAGATAGAACCAATTGAACAATTAAAATTAGAAAAAGCGGAAGGAAATATTTAACAATTCGCATGGCTCACCCGAAATTTTATTTTGATTTCATCGTAAAGGTATAAAAGTCAAATTTAAAAGTCAAGCATTTTATCGCCAATTTTTAAAGATTAAAAAATTTTTAATTTTACCCGC
>JAPYWO010000358.1 GCA_028276305.1 Candidatus Thermokryptus sp. | reverse complement strand
AGAGACATCAATGACTAACTTATTAGGAAGTGAACGGAAAGGTTCATCAAGTGATGAAATTAAAATCTATCAACAGAGTAAATCACAAAAGAAAGCTCGTTTGATCGCGTTTTTCCTCCCGCAATTTCACCCCATCCCGGAGAACGATGAGTGGTGGGGAAAGGGTTTTACTGAATGGAGAAATGTCACAACTGCCAAGCCACTTTTCCCGGGGCATTATCAACCACGCATACCCGCTGACCTTGGTTTTTACGATCTTCGGCTTCCAGAAGTTAGAAAAGAACAAGCAGAACTTGCACAAAGATACGGGATTGACGCCTTTTGCTACTGGCATTACTGGTTCAATGGGAAGACATTGCTTGAAAAACCATTACTTGAAATTTTAAATACAGGGCAACCGGACTTTCAATTTTGTCTTGCGTGGGCAAATGAAAACTGGACAAGAAGATGGGACGGACTTAACAACGAGATACTTTTAGAACAAACCTACGGTGGTGTTAAGGATCATTTAAATCACTTTGAATGGCTTTTGCCCTTTTTTAAAGACCCAAGATACTTTAAAATAGATGGAAAACCAGTGTTTTTAATTTATAGACCATCGGAAATCCCGAATTTAAAAGAAATGATTGAGATCTGGCGTCGTCTTGCCAAAAAGTCGGGGATTGGTGACTTTTTTTTAATTGCAATAAGATGTTCAGCAGGAATCGTTGATAACTGGAAAACAATCGGATTTGACGGTGAAGTTATATTTCAGCCATTTTTCAAAGCACTGACATTTGAGCTTGCAAAAAGGTCTGGGCTCCCACTTGAAAATTTAAATTTAATTTTTGATTATGAAGAGGCGGTTAAACTTATGTCCGAACTAAATGAAGAAATAACAAAAAGAGGTGAAACATCCTTTGCGTGTGTCACACCGTCATGGGATAATTCACCGAGAAGGAAAAGATCAAAGCCATTCATATTCACGAATTCATCGCCCGATGTTTTTGAAAAATGGTTACGGCTTGAAATTGAAAGGGTTCAAAAGAGAAATCCCGAACATAGAATCGTCTTTATAAATGCCTGGAACGAATGGGCTGAGGGGAACTATCTTGAACCAGACCTAAAATTTGGTCACGCTTATCTTGAAGCTGTCAAAAGGGCTGTCTTTGACATCCCATGGTTTTCTCAGGGAAAGGGTAAAAGGAAAATTTTTACACTTGACTCCGATGATACCACAATTGAATCAATCCTTGATTTTGCCCGTTCAAACTTTTCCGAAAATAATATCCCCCTTGCGGATAAATACTTCAAACTTGCACTTCGCTACAACGCAAATCTTATGGCTCTCTTCTACCATAATGCGAAACTATATCATCAACCGGGAAGAACTGAACAGTATAAAACTTTTCTTGAGAAACTGAACTATCTTGAAAAGCTCAACTCTCAAATCCATAATGATTATGCCGTGATGAAATATAAACTTGGTGATGTTGAAAAAACAACTTTCCATTTGCAAAGGGCGATATTTTATGACACAACAAACATAACTGCGATGAAAAACCTCGCTGACATTTTCATATCCGAGCAAAAATTTGAAGAAGCAATTCAAATCTACAAAAAGATTTTACAGCTAAATCCATATGATTTGGAGATATTGCTTTCAATTGCCAGTATATGCGTTGAAATTGGCAAAATTGATGATGCAAAGTTTTTCTATACAAAAGTTCTTGAAATTGACCCGAACAATCCTGAAGCAAGAAAGACACTTGAAGCCATTGAAAAAGTTGAAACATCAAAACCGCTTGTCTCAATTATAATCCCCGTTTTCAATCAACTTCATTACACAAAAATTGCTATAGAAAGCATAAAAAGATACACTCATATCCCCTACGAAATTATCGTTGTTGATAACGGCTCAACCGATGGGACATATGAATATCTCTCATCCATAGGGTTTGTCAAAGTAATCAGGAATCCAAAAAACTACGGGTTTCCAAGGGCAGTGAATCAAGGTCTTTCAGCTTCAAGCGGTGAATATGTCGTCATACTCAATAATGATGTGATAGTTACAAATGCTTGGCTTGAGCGACTTCTTGAACATATTAGAGAGGATAATTCAATTGGGATAATTGGACCGTTAAGCAACTATGCAAGCGGTTTTCAAATTCTTAATGGAGCAGAAAAATCTTATATGAAAAACGGAGAGGTTGATGAGGAATCTCTTCAAAAATTTGCGAATGAACTTTACACGCAAAACAAAGGACAAAAAGTTTTCGTCCCGAGAATTGCTGGCTTATGCATGCTTATAAAAAGAGAGGTGCTAAATAAAATCGGTGGTTTTGATGAAAGATTTTCACCGGGGAATTTTGAAGATGACGACTACTGCTTAAGAGCAACATTTGCCGGTTTCAAAATCGCAATAGCAAAGGATGTCTTCATTCATCACTTTGGTTCAAAAAGCTTCAAAGCAAATGGAAATCAAAAATTTTTGGAGATTTCAAGACGAAATGAGAAAATTTTCGTAGAGAAATGGGGCGCAAAACCAATTGAAATTTTCATGAAGGGAAAAACACCGAAAGAAAATCCAATTTTTATCCCTTTAAAAAGTAAAACCGAATTCGCAAATGCAACGAATTTCACTTTGCATGATAGTTAAAAACGAAGAAAAATTCCTCCCTGGCTGTCTTGAAAGTGTGAAAGATGCGGTT
>JAPYWO010000355.1 GCA_028276305.1 Candidatus Thermokryptus sp. | reverse complement strand
GATAGCCCACGATCTAAACAACATATTACAGCCGATAACAATGGCGTCAGAGATACTCAGGCGAAAATCAAGAGATGAGGCGGAGCAAAGATATATTGAAATAATCAATAGCTCAGCACAAAGAGGTACGCAACTTGTGAAACAGGTTTTGACATTTTCCAAAGGGATAAGCGGTGAAAAAGGAATCGTTCAGGTCAAACACTTGATAAGGGAAGTTGAAACGATTTTGAAGGAAACCTTTCCTAAAAACATAAAAATTGAAGTTGACATCCAAAAAGACCTATGGGCGGTCGTTGCTGACCCAAATCAAATAATGCAAGTTTTAATGAACCTGTGTGTAAATGCAAAAGACGCCATGCCAAATGGCGGTAAGCTAGCTATAAAGGCGCAAAACTTAACGCTTGACAATCACTATGCAACTCAAATCCCAGGTATAAAACCAGGTCCATATATACTCATAACCGTTGAAGACACAGGAGTTGGAATACCAGCGGAGATAATTGACAAAATTTTTGATCCCTTCTTCACAACCAAAGAACCAGAAAAAGGAACAGGACTCGGTCTTTCAACAGTAAACAACATCATAAAAGAACATGGCGGTTTTATAAATGTATACAGCGAGGTTGGGCAAGGAACTATTTTCAAAGTTTATCTCCCGGCATCAAGTGGGGAAATAAAACCGGCAATTGAAGAAATCGCCGAGGAAATTCCCGTTGGCGATCAGGAGTTAATACTCATCGCTGAAGATGAAGCTCCTATTTGCTTGATGATAAAAACAGTACTTGAAGATAACAATTATAGAACTATAACCGCAAATAACGGTGCTGAAGCGCTTGTAAAATTCATACAAAATAAAGATGAAATTGCCCTCATCATCACCGACCTTGGGATGCCGGTTATGGATGGTGTAGAACTCATAAAAACTGTCAGAAAAATAGAGCCAAAAACTAAAATAATAGCCATAAGCGGGCTTGATACCCCGACAGCACCGCTTGACGAGGTTGTAAAAAATATATCTGTATTCATTCAAAAACCTTTTGATGCAAAAACCCTACTCAAAGAGACGGCAAGAGTGTTAAAATCTTGAATTCAAACCCAAAAGCGTTTCCCACCCGCCCTCTTGCCTTTGACGAAAATTTTGCTTATTAATAATTGGATAGCAATTTTGCTCGTGTTGATAAGTTGTGGATAACTTCAAAAATTTTTTAAATAAATTTTTAAGCAAAAAGTCGCAAACTCAAGTTTATTTTGGAAGGATGTGGATAATTTTCGTTGGAAGTTTGAAAAATCACAAAAAATCAATCATTTCTTGCAAAATAGGGATGTGGATAACTTTGTGGATAATGTGGATAACGGCTTGAATCTGACACTGTGAGTTATCAACAAGTTATCCACAATTTTTGTGAAAATGTGGATAAGTCAAAAATAAAAAACTTGAATAAATATGGACTCGTTAAACGAAAAAGAAGTTAAAGTTAATAGCGAGCTAACAAATGAACCCTCCCAAAAAGGTTTAGTTGATGCAAAAACTGTTTGGGATGAGTGTCTTTCAATAATCAAGGATAACATCAATCCCCTGAGTTTTAAAACATGGTTTGAACCGATTATCCCTTTAAAAGTTGAGGGAAAACAACTTACAATTCAAGTACCAAGTCAATTTTTTTATGAATGGCTTGAGGAACATTATTACGGGTTGATCAAAAAGACCTTGACGAAAGTTTTAGGTGAAGGGGCAAAGCTTGTTTATTCCGTCGTGATGGAAAATTCATCAACGGATGAGCCGAAGGCGGTTATAAATTTACCATCCGTACCAAAGCCGACAAAGTCGCCGTCAAGTCAAGTTCAAACTCACTCAATTCAAGTTAAATCCCAACCCGAATATGAAGCATTTGATGCTGATATTTTCGGAAAAACAAATTTAAATCCAAGATATACATTTGATAATTTCGTAAAAGGCGATTGCAATCAACTTGCACGAGCAGCTGCTCTTGCAGTTGCGAACAACCCCGGAGGGACATCTTTCAATCCGCTTTTAGTTTATGGCGGTGTCGGGCTTGGAAAAACACACTTAATCCAGGCGATAGGTAATTATGTGCTTGCAAATAAAAAGGCAACAAAAGTTTATTATGTATCAAGCGAGAAATTCACGATTGATTTTGTTGAAGCGATCCAAAAGGATAGGGTTAATGAGTTTTCAAATTTCTATAAAAGCATGGATGTCTTGATAGTTGATGACATTCAATTCCTCGCCGGAAAAGAAAAGACACAAGATAATTTCTTTCACATATTTAATGCTTTACACCAAGCGAGAAAACAAATAGTTCTCTCCAGCGATAGACCCCCGAAGGAGCTGAAAGGTGTTGATGAGAGATTAATTTCACGGTTTCAATGGGGATTGATCGCTGATATTCAACCACCGGACCTTGAAACGAGAATAGCAATTTTAAAGAAAAAAGCCGAGGATAATGGGATAGAACTTCCACAAGAAGTAATTGAATATATAGCGGTTCATATAACATCAAATATAAGGGAGCTTGAAGGTTGTCTTATAAGTTTGCTTGCGAAATCGTCGCTTGAAAATAGAAAAATTGACATTGAACTTGCAAAGGAAGTCGTTAGAACAATTGTCAAAGACACATCGGTCAATGTCACAATTGAAGAGATTCAGAGAATTGTTTGTGAATATTTTGGAAT